>NZ_JARPLC010000179.1:0-2259 GCF_032350395.1 Limnospira sp. PMC 289.06 | reverse complement strand
CCGAGGTTAGTCAGGGTAGAGGAGAGGTCTTTGTCTAACCCCAACCGCCGCATAATCCCTGCGGCTTCATCGTAGGCAGTAATTGCCCTTTCGAGATGGGCTGCCGGGTTGATGCCCATCTCGGCTTGGGTGAGGCGGGCAACTCCGAGGTTATTCAGGGTTTGCGCCCGTCCTTCGGGACTATAGATTCCTAGATCTAACACCACCCCATAGCCGCGAATCGCAATCTCTAACGCTTCCGCATACCGACCATAGGGGAATTGTTGAATACTGATGCAGGTATTTTCAACTAAGCCTGCCACCCCTTCAGCTTGGCCGGGATTCTGAGCCAGAACTCCTTGCACAAACTGGGCAATCACATCCCCTAGGTTCGGAACAATCAACCCCATATTTTGCCGCATCACCTGATGCACCGCCGCTGTATCGCCTTCGTTTTCTGCTTGCAGCAGTTGCAGCCAAAAATCTTCCAATGCCGCTTGCTGATTTCCGCCAGTCCCCTCACTCGCCAAATACGCCCCCACCTGTTGCCCCACATTCCGCAAGAACCCTGCATTATTCTCCTGTCCCGCTTCCTGCAACTGTGCCGCCACCAACTCGCACACCTGCACAAACCCCTCATCCAGCAACTCCAGATGACCGTTAAGGATTTGCTGTTCCTCCCCTCCCGGACAGTCCAGGAGTTCTTGAATCAGGGAGAGATAAGCCTGCACTCGTTGTTCATCCATAGCGGCGCACCAGGAGACAGCCCCCCCATTTTACCCCCTTGCCTACCCTCAGAAACCGGGTTAATTTCTTAAATTTTTATTAAGGAATCGCTATCCTGCCATAAACTGGGTTTTTTTGCCCCGACCTGCTGCTATTTGAGGGATTTTACCTGCAAAATTCCGCTACATTCCCGTTAAAATAGATGGCATCCAACCCATGGAATTACCCCCTGATGGCACTGACCGGAATCACCCCAGAGGGAACCGCAACTATTCCCCCATAAATTATGGAATGGCTGCCATGAAAACCAGGCGATCGCATTAATATCGCCATTGACCCGCTATGGCAAAGTCTATTTATAACCCGCCCCCAAAGCGGCTAAAATTGATGTCGGAACCGGCTCGGGCTGTCTCTCTTACCCAGACAGAAAACCGGTTTCTTTAGCATCAATGAAAGAAGCGATCGCTCAAGGTGCGATCGCCTAATTTGTATACCTGAATTTGTGGGGTGTCGCTTGGCTTTACCCAACCTACGACTCACGCCTCCAACTCACTGACTAACAAAATCTTTAACTCCGCTATGGGCTTTAGTTGAGCATCATTAGTCAAAAATGCCTGACAGCCAGCATTTAATGCCGTTGCAATCTGAAAAGCATCTGGTAGTTGCAGATTGTACCGGACTCTAACCCTTGCCGCCTCACGAGCGATCGTTAGGTTATTCTCCAGAAACAGCACATCATCCCGTGTGAAAATAGCCACATAGGCTTGTTCTAAATTTGTTAAGCCCATCTGTAACGCACCCACTAAACACTCGGCAACCGTCACCGATCCCACTACTGGTGTAATCTCAGACTCTAATCGCTCAAATATTGGATCGACCCGATCAACAAAGCTAGGATTCCTTTCTACAAAGTAAATGACCGGAGCTGTATCTAAAAATAACCGAGATACTCCTGCTAGTGCTGCATCAATTTTCATTATTCGCCTCGCAATACCTGGCTCCGATGCTCATCTGCTTCTCTGCGGGTGCGTGAAACCCAATCTTGAGCATCTTCTCCCATCATTGGATAAGGAGCCATCCCTTTTAAATCAGCCCATCGAGGCTTTGCTGTGACGACCTCCTCGGACTTTTTAAGCCCCTGTGCAATCTGCCTAATCAACTCTAACCGATCTTCCGGGCTTAGTTGATCGACTTGCTGCAATAGTTGTTGTAGTAAAGGACTCATAAACCCAACCCCCGCCAATTTTCCGGCATCGCTGGCTCTAGTCTACCACTTTCGACTCCTGACTCCTTAGCTATAAGTTGGTTGGACCGAATGCAATGCAACCCAACATCTTACCCGGATTTGTTGGGTGTCGCTTGGCTTTACCCAACCTACGAACTTGAGAAATGGGGAGCGATCGCCTAATTTGTATACCTGAATTTGTTGGGTGTCGCTTGGCTTTACCCAACCTACGAACTTGAGAAATGGGGAGCGATCGCCTAATTTGTATACCTGAATTTGTTGGGTGTCGCTTGGCTTTACCCAACCTACGAACTTGAGAAATGGGGAGC
>NZ_JARPLC010000178.1:0-7358 GCF_032350395.1 Limnospira sp. PMC 289.06 | reverse complement strand
ATCCGGCTTCCAGACGGTGAGGGCATTGTTGTAGCATTTGATAGCCTGTTGCAGGTTGGCAGCGCGATCGCCTGTGGGGAGGTCAGAGTAGGCAGAACCCAGGTTGTTTTGGGTCATCGCCCAATCTAAGGGGGCGGTGTCCGGCTTCCAGACGGTGAGGGCATTGTTGTAGCATTTGATAGCCTGTTGCAGGTTGGCAGCGCGATCGCCTGTGGGGAGGTCAGAGTAGGCAGAACCCAGGTTGTTTTGGGTCATCGCCCAATCTAAGGGGGCGGTGTCGGGGTTCCAGACGGTGAGGGCATTGTTGTAGCAGTTGATAGCCTGTTGCAGGTTGGCAGCGCGATCGCCTGTGGGGAGGTATAAGTAGGCATTACCCAGGTTGTTTTGGGTCCCCGCCCAATCTAAGGGGGCGGTGTCCGGCTTCCTGACGGTGAGGGCATCTTCGTAGCATTTGATAGCCTGTTGCAGGTTGGCAGCGCGATCGCCTGTGGGGAGGTCAGAGTAGGCAGAACCCAGGTTGTTTTGGGTGGTCGCCCATTGTAAGGGGGCGGTGTCGGGGTTCCAGACGGTGAGGGCATTGTTGTAGCAGTTGATAGCCTGTTGCAGGTTGGCAGCGCGATCGCCTGTGGGGAGGTATAAGTAGGCATTACCCAGGTTGTTTTGGGTCCCCGCCCAATCTAAGGGGGCGGTGTCGGGCTTCCAGACCGTGAGGGCATCTTCGTAGCATTTGATAGCCTGTTGCAGGTTGGCAGCGCGATCGCCTGTGGGGAGGTCAGAGTAGGCAGAACCCAGGTTGTTTTGGGTGGTCGCCCATTCTAAGGGGGCGGTGTCGGGCTTCCAGACCGTGAGGGCATCTTCGTAGCATTTGATAGCCTGTTGCAGGTTGGCAGCGCGATCGCCTGTGGGGAGGTCAGAGTAGGCAGAACCCAGGTTGTTTTGGGTGGTCGCCCATTCTAAGGGGGCGGTGTCGGGCTTCCAGACCGTGAGGGCATCTTCGTAGCATTTGATAGCCTGTTGCAGGTTGGCAGCGCGATCGCCTGTGGGGAGGTCAGAGTAGGCAGAACCCAGGTTGTTTTGGGTCATCGCCCAATCTAAGGGGGCGGTGTCGGGGTTCCAGACGGTGAGGGCATTGTTGTAGCAGTTGATAGCCTGTTGCAGGTGGGCAGCGCGATCGCCTGTGGGGAGGTCACAGTAGGCATTACCCAGGTTGTTTTGAGTTTGTGCCCACTTGTCTGGGAGGCGTTCTGGGGGTCGTGCTTCCAGTACCAACCCATAGAGTAAAATGGCAATAGCTACATTCTGTTCTCGGCGACCTCGGGGATACTCCAGAAGACTAATAGCGATGTTTTCAATCAGTCCAACGACGGCTGCTTCTATCTCCTTATTTCCCAAGATGTGATCTTGTTGGAGAAAGGTTTTCGCTGCATCAGGTAATTGAGGGTCAAGTCTGCCACCCCGTTGATCCAATTCCTGATAAACCGCTTCAGCACCTCCCTTCATTTCGGCTTGCAGCAAGGCTTCAAATAATGCTGTTCTCTCCGGGCTATCTTCCCCCGTCTCCAATACTCCCCGCAGTTGTTCCCGTCCCTGTTGGGCAATTTGCAGGGTTCCCTCCAGGGTCCGCCAAAACTGTTTTTGGGTCAGTTGGCTATCTTCTAACGGTAAATCCGCCCGCAACCGCACTTCCCCATCATCCGGGTCTCGCTGCCACCTTGCCAGTTTATATTGCCAACCCAGATGCAGCAAGGTTTCCAAAGCCGCCTCATAGTGGGGATGGTCGTCACCCAGGGTCAACAATTGGGGCAGAAATATCTTGACAAATTCCCCATTTTCTGATACTTCTACAACTACGGTTAAGCCCTCCACCTGCAAAATCAGGCGTTGCTGTTCCGACTCTGGCTGATAGTCCCAGCCGCGCCCATCTAACCAGCCACAAATTTGTTCAAATAATGGTTTCATCATATCCTCGTCTTTTGTATTGAAGTTCTCAGAAACAGATGCACAGAGGACAGTCCCCAGGGGAAACTGGCTGTGCTGGCCATGGATTCAAAGGGTCATCAAACCGAATCCCCCTCACCTTGTAACTGTTGCAGTTGCGCCTCAAGTTCTGCCAACCCCTCAGCGGACAACATCTCCCGCAACGCCGCCATCATTTGGGCGGTGGTGGTCTTTCCTCCGGGGTCATTTCCCGTCGCCAACACCCCCTGCAACCTTTCCACGCCCTCATTGGTGAGTTGAATTAACCCCGACAGCAGGCGGTTAAACTGTTTTTCGGTCAGGGTGGCATCTGCCAAGGCTATCCCGGTGCTGGTTCGCACTTCTCCATCACTGGGGTCATATTCCCACCGCAATAGCTTCTCCTCCCAGGCGATGGTTAACATGGTCTGAAACGCCACGCCTTTATATACATGGTCTTTCAGGTTCAATAGCTGCGGCGCAAACAGAGCCAAATATTCCCCGTCTTCTTGCACCTGAATCACAATCATAAAATCCTCCACCTGTTCGGACTTGACTGCGGTAATGATGCGATTTCGGTCGGTGTCGCTGTGGTAGCGCCATCCGCGATTATCCAGAAAACCCGCCACCTGTGCTAAGGTTGTCGCCATATTCCCAACTCCTCGGAGATGTTTACTCTCACTCATATACTAACAGGGTCAAAAATCCTGCCTACAACTGTTCTATCGATTCCGGACCGGTTTTTTATGCACCATGGGATTGAGGGAGGGACGACGACGGAGCCAAAGCCCAACCAGGAGGGGGTTTACAGGTGGGGAAATTTTTGGGGATTGAGGCTTGACTTGTGGGGAAATTTGAGGTAATATAACACCATGGGAAACTGTGCCGCCATATATATTCCCGGCCACCAAGAAACCCCGTTGATAGTTGGTTGATAGTTGTCGCTCAGGGGGTCATCAACCAGGTTTGTCGCCACTGGAAAAGTTTTCAGCCCGCCAGGCGCAGATTATCTGATTTTAACCACCGTCACTCTCTCCTCAACTTTATGGAAAACCCGTCTATTTCCTCTTGGTCTTCAGGTTTACTGGCTGGTCTCACAGCTTGTACATTAGGATTGGCAACAGTTCCGGTACGAGCGCAACAGCCCATGTATCGACCGATTCCCATGGTTTCTGGTGAAGTGGTAGAGGACATCCTCTCACCACAAGATATTCCCATCGGAGATGGAGGCTTTTTGCGGGACTATCGCATCCGCCTGGAAACCGATGATACAGTGATGGTTGATCTGATGTCCGATGATTTTGATACTGTGGTGGTGTTGTTATCGTCTGATGGTATAGCGATCGCCGAAAATGACGATCGCCCGGACGGGACTACCAACTCTCTCCTGTTTGCTCGCATTGTGGAGGGAGGGGATTATATTGTGAGAGTTCGTGCTTTTGGAGAAGTAAGAGGCGGAAATTTTCGGCTGAAGGTGACGCGCTTAGTTCCGGCTGAATGAGGCGGAAACTCCCGGCTTCTCAGTGATTGATGATTATCTATTCCCAGCCCGCCGCCCTCCTGCGATAGAATCGGGGAAGTATCGATATCAATCAATTGAACTGGAGAGTTATATGCAGATTTCACCCCTAAGATTCTTGCACAAGAAACTACTACCGATCGCGATCGCCTTATGGTTGGGACTGGTTGGATATTTTGGGGGGGAAACCGTGGCGCTGGCTGCGCCTACCCATCCCAGCGTCCTAGGGAGTCTGTTTTCCTTCTCAGGACAGCGACCCGATAACCTAGGAGTACACGACGGCCATCTCTCCGATTGTCCCGATTCCCCTAACTGCGTTTCCACCCAAAGCCAGGACGCGGTTCATTATATCGAACCTTTCACCTATTCCACCTCTGGGGAGGAAGCATTGGCTCAAATCAAACAAGTGGTCGAGAGTATGGACAACGCCAAAATCGTGACGGCGGATGACCATTATCTTAATGCCGAATTTACCTCGGCGATTATGGGCTTTGTGGATGATGTAGAATTTTATTTAGATGATCAGGCGGCGCTGATTCAAGTGCGATCGGCTTCCCGACTGGGAGAGTCAGATTTGGGAGTTAATCGCGATCGGATCGAAACCATCAGAAGCCTTTTGAATCTATAATCAAACCAAAACCCCCAATCCGTTGAGGAAAGGGGGTTAATTTGTTATCTGAGTAGTCCCAAATTACAGAGCGTTACCGCGAGGTAGAACTTCTTCGGGGAATACAAAGTTTTGGTGAGGTTGATCGGCTGGAGCCATCCAAGCGCGAATACCTTCGTTAAGTAGAATGTTCTTAGTATAGAAGGTTTCAAACTCAGGATCTTCTGCCGCCCGCAGTTCTTGTGACACGAAGTCATAAGCCCGCAGGTTCAAAGCTAGACCTACTACACCGATGGAACACATCCACAGCCCTGTTACGGGAACAAACAGCATGAAGAAGTGTAACCAGCGTTTGTTGGAAAAAGCAATACCAAAAATCTGAGACCAGAAGCGGTTAGCTGTCACCATGGAGTAGGTTTCTTCCGCTTGGGTGGGTTCAAAAGCTCGGAAGGTGTTAGAACCTTCTCCGTCTTCAAACAGGGTGTTTTCTACTGTAGCACCATGAATAGCACATAGTAGCGCACCACCGAGGATGCCAGCAACTCCCATCATGTGGAAGGGGTTGAGAGTCCAGTTATGGAATCCTTGGAAAAATAGGATAAACCGGAAGATGCCTGCCACCCCAAAGCTGGGAGCAAAGAACCACCCGGACTGACCCAAGGGGTACATTAAGAATACGCTCACGAACACGGCAATAGGGCCGGTGAAAGCGATCGCATTATAAGGACGAATGCCAACCAACCGGGCGATTTCTAACTGACGCAGGCAGAACCCAATCAGCGCGAAAGCTCCGTGTAGAGCTACAAAAGCCCATAAACCCCCTAATTGACACCAGCGGGTAAAGTCCCACTGAGCTTCGGGACCCCACAGGAACAGCAGGGAGTGACCCAGACTGTTGGCGGGGGTGCTGACGGCAGCGGTCAGGAAGTTGCAGCCTTCGAGGTAGGAACTGGCGAGTCCGTGAGTGTACCAAGAGGTAACAAAGGTGGTTCCGGTGAGCCATCCGCCGATAGATAGATAGGCACAGGGGAACAGCAGGATACCAGACCATCCTACGAATACAAAGCGATCGCGCTTCAGCCAGTCATCGAGGACATCAAACCATCCTCTAGTGACTTGGGGGCGTTCGACTGCTATTGTCATAAACCCAAATCTCCGAATAAATTATAATTTCCAGTAAATCAGCCAACTGATCTCTATTGTAAAATCTAGCTTCCCGTTATTAACAGAAAGTTAGGAATATGATCGATGCAGTTAACTTTTCTTTACCTATCTTAACAGTATAAACATAAATTCTCAGATTGGCAAGTCCCAGAATGAAATTAATGGCGAGGGTACTACTGGGGATCGGTAATAGTCCAGAAGTGATGCGATCGCCTGATTCCTGGCGAGGTAAGAGTTATGATGTCAAGCAGACAGTGCCGATATCTGCCATACTGATGAGAGTCGGTGTTAAACTTAACGTTTTTTTAAGACTTTTCTATGTTCACCATTGACATCATCGTTAAATATGTCCCGGTTCCCCTATCGGTACAAAGAAAGACCCAAGAGGACGCTGTAGGGGTCTATAACCAGGTCCTAGACATGATGCGCTCAGACCATCGGCAACTGTTAGAGCTAACCTGCGAGAAAATGACCGATAAAAAAGTAGCTGTCCTCAGCAGCGAAATCTCGGCCGTGCAGATTTCCGAAAAATCTGGCACCACAGCCACAGGTAGATCTCCTGGATTTGTAGCCTTAACAGAATGAGCCAATCTGCCATACCCGAAACAACCAACCCGGCTATTGAGGTAAAAAACCTGAACTTTCAATGGTCGGGAGGTGCTAGAGTCCTGACTTCTTGTTCCCTAGCCGTCCCTAAAGGGGAATTTTGGATGTTGCTTGGTACTAATGGCAGCGGCAAATCAACCCTGTTGCGGCTACTGACGGGACTGTTGCAGTCCCAGTCCGGTGAGATTAACATTCAGGGACGGGTGGGGTTTGTCTTCCAAAATCCCGATCACCAACTGGTTATGCCTACTGTGGGGGCAGATGTGGCCTTTGGTTTGGTGGAAGACCGCCTCCCCCTAGAAGAAGTTAGACGGCGGGTTGAGGATGCTTTGGGGGCGGTGAAATTGCTGGAATTGCAACGCCGCCCTATTTATGCCCTCAGCGGAGGACAAAAACAGCGTATAGCTATTGCAGGTGCGATCGCTAGACATTGCCAAGTCCTACTTTTTGATGAACCTACCGCCCTACTAGACCCCGACAGTCAGCGAGACCTGGTTATTCAAGTTCGCCATTTAGTCAAAAATCGCGGCATTACCGCCCTCTGGGTGACACACCGCCTCGATGAACTTGACTACAGCGATGGTGCTTTTTTGTTGGAAAACGGCCGTGTCGTGGCTCAGGGAAACCCTGAACCCCTAAAACGCCGATTGATGCAAAATCATCAAGCCTAGATTGGAAAACTTGATTTTTTCATCCTACCTAACGAAAAAAATGCCATTATTGAAACTAAGCAAAAATTGTCCACTGTTCAATATGAGCTTTCCAGTAATAAATCATGTCACGCTCTTTAACCAATGCCGTCCTGTTTGTAGACGGTTATAACATCATCGGAATTTGGCCCGGTCTGCAACAAAAGCGCGACGGGGAAAGCACGGAGTCAGCCCGGCGACATCTGATCGAAAGTCTGATTAATTACAGTGCTTTTGAAGGTCTTGATGCTCGCATTGTCTTCGATGCTCACTATCAGAATACTCCCGGTGTCAGTGAAAAGGTCAGCCGTAATCTGTTGATTCACTATACAGCTTATGGTCAAACTGCTGACACTTATATAGAAAAAATGTGTGCGTCCCTGCGTCATAAATTGCGACTGTCACGGCGGCGGTTGCTGGTGGCTACCTCAGACCGCGCACAACAGTTGACTGTCATGGGCTACGGTGCTGAATGGATGTCTGCAATGCAGCTATCGGAAGCTGTTGAGGCCTCTAATCGACAGCGCCAACGTCGCCACCAAACTCCAAAGCGATCGAGGAGTCGCTTTCTTGACAGTTCCCTAGACCCTGAGTCTCAAAGGCGTTTGGCTCAGTTGCGGATGGGGCTAAAATAAATTTGAGCAAAATGCTTGACAAAATTTTACCACTGGGTTACTATAGTTAACTGTGGCTAAGATAACCACAACCCACTTTCCTCGGTAGCTCAGTGGTAGAGCGGTCGGCTGTTAACCGATTGGTCGTAGGTTCGAATCCTACCCGGGGAGTTTAGTATAAACCCTTATCCTGACAGCGATAG
>NZ_JARPLC010000177.1:0-7400 GCF_032350395.1 Limnospira sp. PMC 289.06 | reverse complement strand
CTTGGCATCCCGACGTTGACGAGTTCCCGATTGCCATTCCCGATATCGGGTCATGTGCTATACGTCCTAACTTTTCTGTCTTGTGCTATATCTGGGTTCCGAACAGAATAAGGGCGGGTTCCGTGAGTTGGCGGGTTTTTACCGGGGCGTTACATAAGAAGGGCGGGTTCCGTAAGTTGCCGGGTTTTTACCGGGGCGTTACATAAGAAGAAGGGCGGGTTCCTTAAGTTGCCGGGTTTTTACCGTAGGTGAGGGCGGGTTCCGTAAGTTGCCGGGTTTTTACCGTAGGTGAGGGCGGGTTCCGTAAGTTGCCGGGTTTTTACCGGGGCGTTATATAAGAAGGGCGGGTTCCGTAAGTTGGCGGGTTTTTACCGGGGTGTTACATAAGAAGGGCGGGTTCCGTAAGTTGGCGGGTTTTTACCGGGGCGGATCTAGCACCCGCCCCTACCAGCCGCCCCTATCATTGGTAGTTATTTAGTCGTGGCGTTGTTGCAATTGTAGACGAATGGCGGCGTGGACGGTGCGAGTAATTGGGTAAAAATAGGCTAATACTAACCCCATTGATAAAAAGGCAATGGGAATGGGACCTACCATCAGGCGAATTGCCCATAATACGGATTCGGGTTGGCTGATTGCTTCTTTGGAACCGGCTGTGGCTAACAGTCCAGCATGGCTGAGAATTTGTCCGACAATAAATAGGGATAGGGCAATTCCTAGTTTTTGTAACATTACCATAAAACTGTAAAAAATGCCTTCCCGTCGCTGTCCGGTGTTGAGTTCATCGAGATCGACAACATCGGGTAAAATTGACCAGGGGACTAGGTGGGCGGTAGCTATTCCAAATCCAGCGATCGCACCTAAACCATACATGGTCAGCATTTGTCCGGGTTGCAGCATAAATAGTCCGACTCCGGCTAACATGGTGAAGGGAATGCCTAAACAATAGACGGTTTTTTTGTCTACTTTTTGGGCGATCGCATTCCAGAAAGCCATACCCAGTAAGGATACCCCTTGCACTAATAATGCCATTTGGGTTAAGTGGCGATCGGCTAGTTGCATATAATCTACTATAAAATAGGGTAGAATAGCAACGGTTACCTGTACTCCCAACCAGGAACATAAATAAATCCCAATGGCATAAAGAAAGGGTTTGTTACTAAAGGCAATGCGAATTTGTTGTAAAAATGGTAATGATGGAGGTCGGGTGATTGCCAATCGTTTAGCTTCTTGTTTAAAGTAGCGTTTACTGGTTCCGAAAACACATATATAGACAGATATCATCGCCATTAATCCCCCCAAACTACCCAATAAAGGATATCGCAATTGGGGAGATTCAAATAATCCAAATAAAACCTGGGCTAACACTAAAGTAAATAGACTTCCGCCAATTTTAAAAGCTGATTGAAAGCTGATTAAACTGGTACGTTCGTCATAGTCTTGGGTAAGTTCAGCCGCCAAAGCACCGAGGGGAAGAAATACGGCGGTAAATGCGGTATAAAATAGGATGGTAATCAAGCCATAATAGCCGAATAGTAGCCAGCCACTAACAGGAGGTACAACCCAATGCAGGAAAAAGCAGATACCCAAAGGAATAGAAGCTACTATCATCCAAGGGTAACGCCTTCCCCAACGAGACTGGGTGCGATCGCTTAACCAACCAATCATCGGATCACTGATAGCATCCCATCCTTTACCAAGTAATAATACACTACCTGCTAAACCTGCATCAAGTCCCGCAATATTAGTCAAGAAAAACAGCAAAAAGAAGACTTGCATACAGCCGGGAATAGCACCGCCAAAATCTCCCATTGCATAGGCGGCTTTAGTGCGAATAGCCAGATGATCACTATGGTAGTCGGTAGCTTGAAAGCGATCGCTGAGTTGAACAAGTGCCGTCTTGGCTTGTTGTCGAGAAAGGCGGATCATAGTTTAGGATTTATCTACAGGTAATTCTCGGATTGATTGATAATAGCATATATACATTGAGTTAGCATTGACTTCAGGAAATCATGTTAATTATTAATTATTAATTATTAATTATTAATTATCTGAAAAGCAAGTCGCGCCGCCCCTATAGTACCCGCCTGATTTCCTAATTCGGCGGTCAAAATTTGTAGCCCTTCCCGAGAAGTGGGTAAAACTCGGCGTTGAATTTCCTCCCAGAGGGTTGGTAAAAATAGATTCGCCGCCGCACTAATACCACCGCCTAAAATGACCGCTTCTGGAGTCAAAACATAAATTAAACTAGCTAAACCCGCCCCTAACCGTCGCCCATATTCTTCCCAATAGGCTAAGGCTTGGGAATCACCTGCGATCGCCTTTTCAGCTAGGTCAGAAGGGTGATCACCCGTTTCTCGGCGGATAGCTTGTACAGAGACATATTGTTCCAGAGAACCCTGATTTCCGCTATTACAAGGGGGTCCATCGGGGTTCAAAGTAATTAATCCCAACTCCCCCGCCGCGCCGCGATGACCCACAAATAACTGACGATTGAGGATAATCGCCCCGCCAACTCCTGTCCCCAGAGTTAACATAATCAGATTATCAAAATTTCGTCCCGCCCCTAACCAGGCTTCCCCCAACCCCGCACAATTAGCATCATTAGCCATGATTACTGGCTTTTGGGTTTTTTCTTCCAGCCAGTCTGCTAAGGGAACATCCCGCCAATTCTCTAGGTTAATGGCTACCTGGGAGATCCGCCCCGTCCCATCTACTGGTCCCGGTAAACCCACCCCGATCGCCGCCCAAGACTCGACAGGGGCTGTTATTTGTGATATAGCGTTTAGTATTGCTGCCAACAAAGCTTCCGGGGTAGCGGGTTGTGGAGTTGCCACCGTCAGGGATTGGTTACAGGAACCGTCCGCCTCAAACAGTCCCAGTTTAATCGCCGTCCCCCCTAAATCAATACCAATGACCTGAGCGGATTTTGGTTTCATTCTACTTCGTCGCGTTCTATGCTGCTAGTATAAATGGGTTCGACGCGAATCCCCATAATACTAGAGGGACGAACTACCAGATACTCACCTTCAATGGTTTTAATCGGGACATTGAGAAAATCGGTATCAGTGTGCTTAGGAATCAGAACTTTAGTGTACCAGGTCTGAAAATCCTGGATCGTCCTGAACCGGACCTCTTCCCGGTGTCCCCCCTGAATCAAAAGATGAACCGCGTATGAACTAGGTTTAGGCATAAGGATGTTTGGGATAATAAGGGATTGTTAGACTATTTTCTCATTAATGAGGGCGATCGGTCAATCCATCAGTAACGATACACCAATATCAGCCAGAAGATGAAATAAGTTCACCACCATCAGTATTTAATCAGTTCCCTGACATCAGCCTTGTCTTTACTGATTATAGATGATTCAGGAAATTGTGATCACAACTCATGGCTGATTGGTAGAACCTCGAAATTGGGTAATTTAGGCTATTGTTAATGGCTAGGTGGTGGAATTAGACACATTTTTTCATATACTGTTATTGGATTGTTAAAAAGAGGATTAATTTAGATATGTATACACTGATAATCATGGGAGTTTTCTCGTCATGTCTACAATCATTATTACTGGTTGTTAGTTGATTTTCCGGTTCTAGGGTAGTAGTACGATCGCACTTGTCAAGTTCAGTCTGAACATTTAGGCGGGAGTTGAGATTGTACCCTGGCATTGATTACAGTGAGCGATCGCCCATAATTGGGCATCGGATCTAAAATTAGGCTGATGATGTTCAGTTAAATTTAAGTCTAAGTTATGATTTTTAAGCGCCAGGAAGTGGCGTTTAGGCCTGTGGAGACGATGGGAGACCCCAGCTATAAACTAATAGCCGGGGGAATTGTCGGAGAAGCAGGAAGCCTACAGCCAATGCGTCAGCCTGTTCTGACCCAGGTGGTGGTAGGGTACTTCACAGATAACCGAATAACGGATAGTTAAGAGATATGCCGCGACGCAACGACCTAAAAAAAATTCTGCTGCTGGGTTCGGGTCCCATTGTAATCGGACAAGCCTGCGAGTTCGACTATTCAGGGACTCAAGCCTGTAAAGCCCTACGAGAAGAAGGATATGATGTAGTTCTGGTCAACTCTAACCCAGCCACAATCATGACCGACCCAGAGACGGCCCGGCGGACATACATTGAACCATTAACCCCAGAAATTGTCGAAAAAGTAATCGAGGCGGAACGTCCCGACGCTTTATTACCAACCATGGGGGGTCAGACAGCGTTAAATATTGCCGTAGCTTTGTCGAAAAATGGGGTCTTAGACAAATACGGAGTTGAACTGATTGGCGCTAAATTAGATGCGATTGAAAAAGCCGAAGATCGTCTCCTGTTCAAACAGGCGATGGAGAAAATTGGGGTAGCCTGCTGTCCGTCAGGTATTGCGAATAACCTCAATGAAGCCAGGGCGATCGCAGAGCAAATTGGGACTTATCCGCTGATTATTCGTCCCGCCTTCACTATGGGGGGTACAGGGGGCGGTATTGCTTATAATCAGGAAGAATACGAGGAATTGGCGATGGGTGGGTTGGACGCTTCCCCCATGTCCCAGATTTTAGTCGAACAGTCTTTAATTGGCTGGAAAGAATACGAGTTAGAGGTAATGCGGGATTTGGCGGATAATGTGGTGATTATCTGTTCCATTGAAAACCTCGACCCTATGGGGGTTCATACTGGGGATTCTATTACGGTCGCTCCGGCGCAAACCCTCACGGATAAGGAATATCAACGATTGCGGGATGCGGCGATTAAAATTATCCGCGAAATTGGGGTAGAAACAGGGGGTTCTAACATTCAGTTTTCCGTGAACCCGGTTAATGGGGATGTGATTGTCATTGAAATGAACCCCCGTGTGAGTCGGTCTTCGGCTTTGGCTTCTAAGGCGACTGGGTTCCCTATTGCTAAGTTTGCGGCAAAATTGTCTGTGGGTTATACCCTCGATGAAATTAGCAATGATATCACCAAAAAAACTCCGGCTTCTTTTGAACCAACTATTGATTATGTGGTAACAAAGATTCCCCGGTTTACTTTTGAGAAGTTCCCAGGTGCTGAACCAGTATTGACTACCCAAATGAAATCGGTGGGTGAGGCGATGGCTATTGGTGGCACTTTCTGCGAGTCCTTCCAAAAAGCTATGCGATCGCTAGAAACGGGTTTAGCGGGTTGGGGACTTAATACCAACGAAAAAGTCCCCAGTTTAGATACGATCCGTTCGGGTTTGAGAACTCCTAACCCTGACCGAATGATAACACTCCGCTATGGGATGTTATTGGGAATGTCGGTAGAGGAGATTTATGAGTTAACCGGGATTGACCCTTGGTTTTTGGATAAGTTGCAGCAATTGCTGGAGACGGAGAAATTCTTAAAACGCACTCCTGTGACAGAAATTAATCATGACGATATGCTGGCGATTAAGCGCCAAGGTTTTAGCGATCGCCAAATTGCTTTTGCAAGTCAAACCACCGAAGATGAAGTCCGTAAATATCGTAAGGGTTTAGGGGTCAAACCTGCCTATAAAATGGTGGATACCTGCGCCGCCGAATTTGAGTCTACCACCCCTTACTATTACTCTACCTATTGGGAAGAGGACGAAATGATCCCCTCCGACCGCCCCAAAGTCATGATTCTCGGCGGCGGACCTAACCGCATTGGTCAGGGGATTGAGTTTGACTATTGTTGCTGTCACGCCTCCTATTCTTTGCGCGATGATGGCTATATCACCATTATGGTTAACTCCAACCCGGAGACGGTTTCCACGGACTACGACACCAGCGATCGCCTTTATTTTGAACCCTTGACCAAGGAGGATGTTTTTAATATCATCGAGGCGGAAGAACCACTAGGTATTGTCATTCAGTTTGGCGGTCAGACTCCCTTAAAACTAGCCGTCCCCCTGGAAAAAGCCTTGTCAGAATCCACCCTAAAAACTAAAATTTGGGGGACTAGCCCTGACTCTATTGATACCGCTGAGGACCGGGAACGCTTCGAGAAAATTCTCCGGGAGTTGAATATTCAACAGGCGGCGAATGGAATGGCTCGCAGCTATGAGGAGGCTCTCGCGGTGGCGGGTCGTATCGGTTATCCGGTGGTCGTGCGTCCTTCCTATGTGTTGGGGGGTCGCGCCATGGAAATCGTCTATTCTGATGAGGAATTGGAACGATATATGACCTTTGCGGTGCTGGTGGAACCGGATCACCCGATTTTGGTTGATAAGTTCCTGGAAAATGCCGTTGAGGTCGATGTTGATGCGATCGCTGACCATACCGGAAATGTCGTCATCGGTGGGATTATGGAACATATCGAACAGGCGGGGATTCACTCCGGGGACTCCGCTTGTTCCATTCCTACCCAAACTCTATCAGAAACCGTCCTCGCTACCATACGCCGCCAGACTATTCAATTAGCCAAGGCTTTGAATGTGGTGGGTCTGATGAACATTCAGTTTGCGGTACAAGGTGAACAGGTTTATATTCTGGAGGCTAACCCCCGCGCTTCCCGGACTGTTCCCTTTGTGTCTAAGGCGATCGGTATTCCTTTGGCGAAAATGGCTTCCCGCGTCATGTCTGGCAAGACTTTGGCAGAGTTGGGATATACTCAGGAGAAAATTCCCGATTATGTCTCGGTGAAAGAGGCGGTTTTACCTTTTGCTAAGTTCCCAGGTACGGATGTCCTCCTCGGTCCCGAAATGCGATCGACCGGAGAAGTTATGGGAATTGATACCGAATTCGGACGCGCCTTTGCTAAAGCCGAATTGGCGGCGGGTCAGGTGATACCCATGTCGGGGACGGTGTTTGTCTCTGTCAATGACCGCGATAAAGAAGCGATCGTTCCTGTGGTTCAAGATTTCCTGGATCTCGGCTTTAAGGTGACTGCTACCATCAACACTCGCAAGGTGTTATGGGAACATGGGGTTAAGGTTGACCTAGAGTTGAAACTCCATGAGGGTCGCCCTAATGTATTGGATGCTATTAAAAATCACGCGGTACAATTGGCGATTATCACGCCTTCGGGGTCGGAAGCACGCGCTGATGGGATTATGATTCGGCGATCGGCTTTGGCTTACAAGGTCCCGATTATTACCACTATCGCTGGCGCTAAAGCCACCATATCCGCTTTGCGATCGCTCCAGAAACACCCCCTAGATGTTAAAGCCCTTCAAGACTATTACATTTAAAATAGTCTCGCTCTAGGGCTAATGGGCGGGTTTAGACGGTTGGCGGATTGTTCCCCAAAACCGTCGGGTGTGTCGCATCCGACCAGTTACCGGGGAAACCGACCAACTAGGGATGGCGACGCACCACCAAAACCGCCGTGGGGAAAGGGCGGGTGTATATAATTGGCTGGTGTGTTCCATGGCTGACTGCTGCACCCGCCCCTACATTACATTGGGCGCGTTATTCGAGGTCG
>NZ_JARPLC010000176.1:0-7490 GCF_032350395.1 Limnospira sp. PMC 289.06 | reverse complement strand
CGGCGGTTATTTCGGGTATTGCAACCCTATTTCATGCCTGAACGTCTCGCACTTTTAAGATAGTGTTTACCTAGAATCTGTCTAGCTTTGCCTCTGTTTTTTGAACCTTTAACCTTCTTCGATACGCGACGGTGACTACGTTTTAAGACCCGTTCGCCTTTTCTCAGGAATCTAGGATTTTCAACGGTGACTCCGTTTGAATCGGTGTAATACTCTTTCAGTCCAACGTCTAAGCTAATGGTATTGCCTGTCGGCGCTGTGTTTTCTTTCCTGTCAACGTTAATACAGAATTGAACGTACACACCATCAGCACGTTTCACCAGTCTTACCCGTTTGATCTGGCTGACTTGGTAAAAGTGTAAATCGCGTGTACCTTTGATTTTGAGTTTACCAATTCCTTTTTTATCTGTGAAAGTTATTGATTTTCTGTCGTCTGCAAGTTTCCACCCGGTTGATTTATATTCAACTGAGCGACAATCTTTTTGAAACTTCGGATACCCCTTTTTACCGGGAATATTCTTCTTGCAGTTTTCATAAAATCGAGAGATAGCTGACCAAGCTCTTTCAGCACTGGCTTGTCTCGCTTGAGAATTGAGTTCGTCGGTAAATGGAAAAGTCGCTGCCAGCACCGCACAGTATTTGTTCAAATCGTACTTATTCTTTTTAGGATTATCCACCCAATAGCGCCAACAGCTATTGCGGACAAACTGCGCTGTACGAATGGCTTCAGCTACTGCGATGAACTGGCTTGATTTTCCGTAGGTTTTGAACTCAAAAACTAGCATGGCTCTACCTCCTATCTTATGCTAACGCCATCAGCACAAAATATTCGATATTGCCACAAAAATTTACAATTCAAGCCGTCCTAGAAGGACGGGGTTTTAGACCCAGTTTCTTGATAACCCGCCACTCCATAATCCCCATAATTCGCGATCGCTTGTTCAAAACTCACACTATGTTAAGTTTTGTAAACAAAAATTAAGAAATGTTGCGAAAAATTTTTTTGGGCGGGGTTGCTTGCTTTTGTCGCTGACTCGTGGTATCATTTTAAATAATCGAATTATTGACATTTTTTTATTTTTGTAAATGTAAAATTATTAAATAATATTTCCATATACTACCACTACTCCCCGCCACCTGTCAACCCTATTTCCGAATTAATTATTAATTGTAGGGGCGCGCCTCTGCTGTCAATTCTCAATTCCCCACGACCAGAGGCATAAACCCGCCCTACCCCACCGGGGAATTACAGGGGAAGGGGGAAGGTGCGTCAGTTGATAATTATCCGGTTCTCATCGCCATAGTCGGGGGTCTGACGCACCCTACAGTCGGGTGATCAATTATCCCGTTAAGAAGCCTCAGCCGGACGTATCCATAAACGATTATCAGAAGTAGCAGCAAACAATTTCCCTTCACTAGCAGCCATAGCCACCACATTATTAGCATGACCAATTTGCTGCCAGATCAAATCTTCGTGGACAGTATCGCGCATCCAGAGATTATTGTCAGAAGTAGCAGCATAAAGTTTTCCACCCGTAGCAGTTAATCCCACCACATTATTAGCATGACCAATCTCGACCCAAGGAATATCCTGAGTATTGACCTCCCGAGTTAATAACTTATTATCCGAAGTAACAGCATAGAGATTACCGTCACTGGCGGTCATGGCTATCACCTTCTCAGCCTGACCAATCTTATCCCATTTGATATCCTCAGCCACCCCTTCGCGGACCCAGAAGGAGCCATCTTGGGTAGCAGCAAATAACATATTATTAGTGGCAGCCATAGCGACAGCCTGATTAGCCTGACCAATCACCTGCCAGTTAATATCCCCAGGGACAGCCACCCTAATCCACAACTTATAATCTTGAGTAATTGCATAAAGGGCACCATCCATGGCAGCCATAGCGACCACATAGTTAGCATGACCGATGTGTTCCCAATTGCTCTCTCTTCTATTAATACTCATTAAAACAGACTCCTTCAGTTTTAAAGATCTGATGGCAGACCCATCATAGCCAAATAATTAACAAAATCAACCCCATGCCGACCCGGGGATGCGATCGCTCAACAATAGCCTTTAGACATGGGGTTGTTTGTGCCTATAGCTAAAAACCCAAACAATCCCTAGTTAGGACATAGCTTGGATAATAAAGTCAAAGTAAGGGGCTGCCTCCTTAGCATCTTCATCATCCAAAAGCGCCAGAGATGCTTCCTTGAGGCAACGGATAGCCTCTACCATTCCCGGCATAGGAACACCCAGAGAATTGTACATTTCCTTAACCCCAATCAAGCCAATGCTTTCAATAGGATCTTTATCTCCAGACAGAATGCCATAAGTAATTACACGCAGATACCAGCCATAGTCCCGCAAACACAAGGAACGTTCCCGCTGTCCAGCGGCATTACCACCGGGGGCAATAAAATCTGGGCGCTTCTTCCACAGTTGTGCGCTAGCACGGTCAACAATCTTTTTTTCGTTTTCGGTAAGTGTATCGACAATCCGCAACCTTTGCTCACCAGTTTTCAAGAAATCACTAATATTCTTGAGTTCCCCAGTGGTCGGGTAACGGAGTTCATCATCGGCCTTGAGAATAACTTGGCTTACTACAGTCATCGTTTTTCAAACAGATAAACAATAATTTCCGGTCGAGATAGCCTTGACAGCCTACCCCCCTATTGAGAATGGTACATTAAAGTTTCCCCTCATAGCGATCCTAGTCTAAATACTGGGGGTTATCGGTACGGCTTATGCTTACTAGTATTATTCAGGTTGACCCACTGATATATTCTCGCGATCGCATCCTCAACAGATTGTCCCAGTCTGAGGGAGTGTTGCTGCCTCATATACTCCCCCTTTAAAATAATCCTTCCCAATAAGCCTGTCAGACCACTAACATTAAGTAGTTTAGCGATTCAGGGCTACAGACAGCAAAAAGCCCCCAAAGGTTTTAGCCTGATCATTTCACACTATCGGATTCAACACTATGGCAACTTGGCAGCAAGGTCAACAGATAGAAGTCTCAATTACAGATTTAGCAGAAGGCGGAAACGGAGTCGGACGATATCAAGACCGGGTTGTGTTTGTCCCAGATACTGTCCCAGGCGATCGCGCTTTAGTCAGACTCACACGGGTTAAGTCTAAATACGCAGAAGCCAAAATACTGCAACTGCTCACAAGCTCTTCATCCCGTATCCGTCCCCATTGCATTGTCGCCGACAAATGTGGGGGCTGTCAGTGGCAGCATATAGATTATCACTTCCAACTAGAAGCTAAAAGGCATTTAGTCGTTAATGCCTTAACCAAAATCGGGGGATTTATTGAACCACCAGTAGCCCCAGTTTTGCCCTCCCCCCAACCCTTAGCCTATCGCAATAAAGTTACCTATCCCCTACGATTATCTTCTACGGGTCAGGTACAAGCTGGATATTATCAAAAAGCCAGCCATCGGTTAATTAATTTGAATCAGTGTCCAGTGCAAGATCAGCACCTCAATCCTTTATTGGCTAACATTAAACAGGATATCCAAAATCGTGGGTGGCTGGTTTATAATGAACAACAACATACTGGCACTATCCGCCATCTTTCTTTTCGCATAGGGCGGCGCACAGGAGAAATTTTGCTAACTCTCGTCGTCAAAGATAATAACTTACCACAACTTAAAGAACAGGCAGAACTCTGGCTACAGCAATATCCACAATTGGTAGGAGTTTGTCTTAATCTCAACAGCGATCGCACTAATACTATCCTTGGCAAAAATACCCATTGTCTCATCGGCAAACCTTATATACATGAGATATTTGCTGATTTAAAGTTTCGCTTGACTGCCGACACTTTCTTTCAAGTCAATACCGAAGCTGCCGAATCTCTGTTATCAGCTATTTCCTCAGAGTTGAATTTGCAGGGTCACGAAATCCTAGTAGATGCTTACTGTGGTATCGGCACCTTTACTCTACCCCTAGCCAAGCAATTAGGACAGAATTTCCCCCCAAAAGAAATTAGGGTGATTGGTTTAGAGTCGCAAGCAGGGGCGGTAGAACAAGCTATTTCTAATGCTGATTTAAATGACATTAATCATGTACAATTTCGCGTCGGTTCCGTTAAACAACTCTTGCCAAAAATACCATTTAAGCCCGATATAGTTGTCCTAGATCCACCCCGACAAGGATGCGATCGCACCGTCATTCAAACTCTCTTAAATCTACAGCCTCAACGCATTGTTTATATCAGTTGTCGTCCCGTTACTTTGGCACGAGATTTACAACTACTCTGCGAAAACGGCATTTATCAACTCACCAAAGTACAACCTGTCGATTTTTTCCCCCAAACCTCCCACGTTGAATGTGCAGCCTTTTTGACTCTTAGTCACTAATCTAACTCATGCCCAAAAACTCCTTCCACCCCTCCCTCCCTCTGGTGAATTCCCAAATTTACTATTGACATCTGATGAGACTTGACCTATAATAGTATCATGGGAAAATGTGCCGACATATATATGGCTGTGCTGGGTAGCCCAGCCCCTATCGGCAACCCTATTCCCTAATTCTGACTTGAGTCCAAAACAGTTGCATGAGACCAACTCCAGTCAGACCAGCAACTATAGCCCAGGTGAGAGTCAAACCAATAACATCTCCCAAAAAAAAGCCGGTCAACTGGCGCAAAATGCCGCCTAATACCCATCCTATAGGTAATCCCACCCCCCAACACACAACACTAGCCACCACCCAGCGACCGCCCCCAAATACCGACTCTCGCAAAACCCACCATTGAAAAAGTCCCAGCGCCACACCCACCTTCGCCCCTTCTAGGACTCCATAAAACAGGCGGAGAAACAGGTTAAGGGTCCGCGGTGCCATCCAGCCCATAGCACCTATAGGAGTTAACCCCATTAAACACCAAGCGATCGCACTAACCCAAATCCAACGCCAGGGGTAAGCAATATGGTGACGGAGGACAAACCATTGCGCGCCGCCAACACTCAACCCCCCAACAACTCCCACCAACCAATTAACATCAGGACGTTCTCCCACTTCTATCCATAGCAAACTCACCAGAAACCCAGCCACAGTGACAGCCACCCACCGGACCAAAAATCTACCTTCAGCTTTAACCAGAGACACGGACCTAGAAAGCCACCACATGATCAGTTAGAAAAGCGATGCCAGGAGAAGTATTCTAGCAGGGGGTCTAATTTATCATAGCATACCAAATCAGCAATTAATTCAGCGGTAATAGGGGCTAGTAGAATACCATTACGGTGATGACCTGTAGCTAGAGTTAAATTCTCAAAGGGACTTCTACCCAAGATAGGTAATTCGTCGGGGGTAGTAGGGCGAAAACCGGACCAAAATTCCTCAATGGGAAACTCTGCGAGTCCGGGATAAAGTCGGGTAGCCTCTGATAGCAGAGTATTTATTCCTTTGGGGGTGAGACTCTTATGAAAACCGACATTTTCGGCCGTAGCCCCCAGGACGATTAAACCATCACGGCGTGGTACAATATAAATACCAGACCCAAATAGAACTTGTTTCAGGGGTAGTTCCGAAATATAATCAGGGACTCGCAGTGATAACATTTGACCTTTTATGGGGTACACTGGAATAGGCAGGATTTGACCTGACCAAGATCCGGCCGCGAGAATGTAGTGAGAACCTACGATCGCCCCTTGGTTGGTGTTGATTTGCTTAACTTGATTAGTGGTGGTGGCGATTTCTTGGACTTCTACACCATCCCTAATTTGTATGCCTAATTGTTGGCTGGCATGAATTAGCGATCGCATTAATAGGCGGCGGTTGTCAACTTGGCCATCTTGTGGAAACCACCATCCCCCAACCACTTCTGAACTTAAACCGGGTTGCTGAGTGATCAGCTGATCTGCTTCTAGCCAGATAGCCGGACTCTCAGGAGTTTGGGGTAGTTTTGTTTGTTGGGGATATTCATAAACCGGGGCGAGAATACCACAAGGCCAATAGCCGGTATCTAAGCCAGTGAGGTGTTGAATTTTGCTAGTCCACGGTTGATAAAGCGATCGACTACGGAGGGCTAAATCAAGCAGAGGACTTGGGGGAATTCTTTCAGCCTGGGGTGCTAACATCCCCGCCGCCACATATCCCGCCGCCTCTTGAGTATTGCGGCTACAGACAGTGACAGTTGCGCCTCGCCATTGGAGAGCGATCGCCACAGATAACCCAACAATACCACCACCTATAACAATTATATCACTTTTTTGATGACTTGAGGTACTCATTGTTAGTCACAAATTCTGAATTATCAATTAATTTAGATCTGACCTCTGACGCGGTAAATCAATGTAGTCTCAGTTTTTTTTCTTGTCGTTGGGGGTATCGGTTGGAGGAGGGGAGTGGCTGTCAGAAGACTTTAGGGCTTCATCTAAAACCATTCTAGCAGCTTCAGCATGGCTGCGCGCTTCCCGGTAGCGGAGGTTAGCGACCGCAAAATTTTTCAAAGCCTTAAACCCTTCTTTGAGGTCAGTAATTTCTTCCATGGTGGTAGTTTGGTCACTAAAGAGGATATCAATTTGGTCACGGGCTTTTAGGGCTTCTTCGCGAGACTCCATCATTTTCAACTTGAGTGAAGCGAGGTTGCTAAGGGTCTGGACAGCTTCCGTGACAGCATCTTCTTCTCCAATAGTTGCCATAGAGGTTTCCTTAACCTCCACAAACTGCTCTGGACTAAAGCCATCTTCCAACTCAGTGGGTAATTTTCCATTATCCATAAGTTCCATAAGTTTATCCATAGCCTGTTCACGGGCTTTAGGGGAGTCTTTACCCCGGACAGACAGGAGAATTTCTGGACTTTGGGGGAGGGTGTAGCGAACCATATTGACACAGATTGCCTAGAATGACTATTGAGATAAATATTTTAGCAGAATCCGAACATGAAAGAGCAAGTTATTCTCTGGTTGAACCGCCTTTTGGTAGCGGATGTGTTTCTGGTGTTATTGAGTTTCCTGTGGTTGGCGATCGCTGTTTTGGGTAAATCTATGGGGGTTAACCTGGGATTAGAACTGTGGTATCAACTCTGGGAACCTGTTTTCACTCCGGCGATCGGTCTATTAATGGCTGGTGCGTTACTAATCGGGGCTATGAATCAAATCTCTAAATGGTTAGTACGTCCTAATTCCCAATCGTAATCTATAATCCCCCAAACACTTAATGATTAATAGTCGATAGTTGACTCTCTCAATTATCGACTTTCCCTTTTCGGGAGACTCTCCCAACTTCCGACTCCTGAAAACCTCCACATTTTCAAGTCAACCCGGAAACTGTTATGTGGGTAGGTTATATGAGAGTAACTCTCGCAACTGGTGACTTTCCGTTTTCGGGAAACTCTCGCAACTCGTGACTTTCCGTTTTCGGGAGACTCTCCCAACTTCCGACTCCTGAAAACCGCCACATTTCCAACTCAACCCGGAAACTGTTATGTGGGTAGGTTATATGAGAGTAACTCTCGCAACTCGTGACTTTCC
>NZ_JARPLC010000175.1:3183-7517 GCF_032350395.1 Limnospira sp. PMC 289.06 | reverse complement strand
GTCAATTTGGCATCCGCACCAGGATATAAATAAACCCGCCCCACCGCCGTCAATTTTCCATCCCCACCAGGATATAAATAAACCCGCCCCACCGGATAATTGAAAATTGATAATTAATCAAGATATTGCCAAGTTTTATAGGTAGCGGCTTGACCACAATAATTATTGTGGTTGTCTAAGACATTCCACACTGTCAAATTAGAGATAGCAAAACGCCTACCTGTCTTTGATATTCTGACTCCTGTGCCGTTTTCTATGTAGCCATTTTCTGCCACAGTTTTTAATAACTTTAACCTGTCTTCTCGGACGATCGCCTCTGCTGAATATCGAGAAGGCATTTGGGTTAACTCCTCCCAGGTGACTTCCCATAATTCCATCGCCTTTTGATTACCATAATTAAAAATTGGGTCGGGTTGTGTATCGTGACATAATACCGGAAAAGGCAGTTCAAATAGTGCCTTTGATATCTGTTCCGGAGTGCCCTGGGTATTGATTAATTGTTTACCTGTCCAATATTCAAAACTCCGAATCATTAATTGATTGTTTAAAATCACACTTTCCTGTTGCCATATAGGGTGATTATTCATAGGGTTTAATGCTGATATATTATTAACAGTTAGTCAGTTTCTAAGCCTTGTTGCTGGAATTTCAACGTTTGGCAATTTTCCATAATTGTCCGGGCTACATTGTCCGGGATACCTTCGGGAATTTCTGCCTGAATTTCTAGGGTGATTTTCACCTTCGTATTTTTCAGAGAGATTAAATGTTGAATCACCTCATCGCTAATTATTCCCACGTCTCTGTTGAGTCGTAAAGCATCAATTTCTACCACCCCATAAAAGCGTCTGTGCGACGGTTTATCGGCTAGGGAAGCCCCATAATTTGCTGCGGTTATAGTCTCCCCGACTATGATATGTGCCTGGCTTTCCTGACCCGGTGAGGCGGTGGAATATTGCCCCAAAGAATTGGGGCTGGGCTGCTGCATAAGTTGTAACTGTTTTTGAGCCACATCCGGCTTGACAATTAGACTATTTTGAGCTATTGTAGGATTGATGGATTCTCCGGCTTTCAGTTCCTGATAGGTTTCGGTTTCCGGGTCGAAGCCTTGGGCATAGGCGAACCACTGACTCCAAACGGTGGAGTATACGCCGGACGCGATCGCCTCTAGTAAAACGTTTTCATCCTTGAGGCGGGGGAGATAGATATATTTAGTTAGATACTCCCATAGGTCCTGTAGGCTGATGTGGTTTTTCTTAGTCCAGATGAACGTTTCGAGAAATTCCAAACAGAGATTTTCCGCCGCGTAGGTATCCGATAGATAGGCTTCATGGACTGCTTTTTGGCTGGCGCTAAGTGCTAGGGAAGGTTCAGGGCTACGGAGGCGGGTAGCTTTCCAGACGATCGCCTCTTGGGGGTCTGGTTGTTCAGGGACTAATAACCATTGATAGGTTTGGGAAATCTGGTTTTCAACATCTTGATCAGAGTCCTGGAGTCTGTTGTGGGCTTGTTTAGCCTGAGAAGGATCTAAATTCAACTCCTCCTTTTCCGCAATAATTGATTCCCAGGCGAGATATTTAGCCGTGTTGTCTGCGAGGCATTCTAACTGCCTTTTATCGGCTGCCAAAAACAAGAGAGTATTTTGATAATGGCGGCGACTACTGCCCCTGTAGTTTAACACATCATCAACCCATTGGTGAGCCGGACTATCTAAATTTAAGCCTTGGTCGTGGGGGTTTTGTGGGTGGACTATCACCAGACGCACGCCCGAACTGTTATCATCAGGAATATCCGAGCTAGAATTGGGGGCGACATGAACCCCAGAGAACAGACCTCGATCGCCAATTTTTTTGAGTCGTTTAACAATTTCCTCCCAAACCTTATGACGATCGCTTTCAGTGAGAAATTGATCAGCCTTTTCCTGGGCAGTGCGATTAAGATTAGGTTGAGTAGAAATCCAGTAGCGGTTATTATCAACATAGAGATACGTCGCGCGATCGCTCAGTCGTCGGAGTGCGTCCCCAAAAGTCGCCGCCGTCTCCCCAGGTTGCACACAACCCAGCTTAATTCTACGGTCTTCTAAGCCACGGTTAGCAGCTTTCAGCGTTGGTGCTGACCCCATGTAGATCGTGCGGGTAACGCGCCGACAAGCCGAATAGCGGCCGAAATTATGGTTTTCACCATCAATAGTTAGGGGTAAAGAATTAGGTCCATCGACATCTTTATCAATAATCGGAATCCAGTTATCATCTAGGTAGCGGGTAAGTTCCGACTGCACCTGAGAGTCATCCATCGGCACATTTCCCGGCATAATCAACAGATTAGCATCATTGCGTTCCCAGAGGGTATGAATCACCTTAGCCATGAGACGCAAAACCCCACGGGTGCGCTGAAACTTATCCAAACTCGACCAGTCCGAATAGAGGCGATCGAACAATTCCGGGTGAATAGGATAAGCCTCTCGCATTCGGCGTTTATAGTCAGCCTCTTTAGTCTCCGTGGGAAACTCCTGGCTATTTCCCCGATACATATCACAAAACGTATTAATCACCGCATCTCGTTGAGCGAATAGAAGCGGATCTGTAGTAAGCTGGAATAAGCGCCGCCGGACAATTTCAAAACTTTCCTCAGCACTAGCCGGTCGCCAAGGGGACTCTACCCTACCGATCGCATTTCTGAGTCTGTCCGTCGCTTCGTATCCCCTCTCGCCGCCTTTTTCAATATCCGATGCTGGAATACTCACCACCAGCAGCGTATCCTTAGCGTTTTTAGCCGACTCGCTCAAAGTTTGGGCAAAAGTAAACTGAGTGTCGAAACTCCCCCCCACCAAATCAGGCGTATCATGGAGTTGTCTAGCATAGGCGACCCATTCATCAATCAGAATTAAACAGGGCGAGAAGCGGTTAAACAGTTGTTTAAGTATATCACCGGGATTAGTCGCCGTTTCGTCAGCCTCCCGCAACATTTGATAACCTTCTTGTCCTCCCAATTGCCAAGCCAACTCTCCCCAGAGAGTTTTAATCACCGGGGGACGCTTTCCGTTACCTTTTCCATAGGGTTTAATGCCACTGGGGGGTAGTTTATTCCCCACCACAACCGCAATATTCACATTTTGGGGAGGCTTAGACAAACTCACCTGTTGAAAAATCTCTTCCATCCCTGGTAAGTTATGAATATCGATCGCCTGGCAAAGGTGATAGAGGGCTAACATGGCGTGAGTTTTGCCGCCGCCGAAGTTAGTTTGTAATTCAATTACCGGGTCTCCCCCTTGACCAGTTAACCGCAGCAGCGCATTACTGAGAAGCTGTTTTAAGCCTTCGGTTAGGTAAGTGCGGCGATAAAATTCTGTCGGGTCTCTATATTCATCGGACCCCTCATCAAGGTATACTTGCCATAGGTCTGCCGCGAATTCTGCTTGCTGGAAATTCCCGGAAGCCACGTCAGGATGAGGCGTAACAATTTCTCGCCAAGGTTTCAGTCCGGCTTGAGGTTTTCCTTCCGTGGGTGTAACGGTGGCTTTACGTTTTTCGCGACGGGCTTCCGCTTCAAAACGCGATCGCATCAATTCGTTTTTTTCTTTTTCTGCCTGGCTGGCTTCTGGGGACGAAATAGCCGTTAATAGGCGGGCGACATTATCGAGGGCGCGGTAAGCGTCATCAGTGGAAAAGGTGGCTTGGTGCGCCCATTTGTTGCGGATATCGCGCAATTCGCTGACAATGCTGCGTTCACTTCTTCCTAGGGTTTGGCGAAATGCATCATTCCAATGTTCCCACATAATTATCAGCAGGGCGGATACATCTTCTTTGAGGACTGCATCTACAGATTTTCGGCTAACATAATTATCCGGGAGGGAGGCGCTGGCGGGCGTTAACCAGCGATCGCCATATTTAGATATCATTTCCCTTTCCACAAAAGGATACAATCCATCTCGGAGTATCCCCAGGGCGCGACTAACTCTCTCGTAATTGGTGATAGCCATAATCAGGTAGGATGCGTCATATAGATTAATTGTATGCCCAAACCGCACATTTTGTTCACCTGTTCAAAATAACCCACTTTTCCCACAATTTACCCCCTGTTAACGTAGGGTGCGTCAGAGGGATAACCTACTGGGTTAACGGCAAATTTTATTAATCTGACGCACCACCTACAATTATTAATTATAGGGTTTCGGTGGATTGGTGAGGTAATTTTCAAAGCCCCTCTCCCCTGTTGGGAGAGGGGTTTGGGGTGAGGGCTATACCTTATGAATATCAGAAACGCTATATCAATTATCCCGTGGGGTGAGGTAATTTTCAAAGCCCCTCTCCCCTGTTGGGAGAGGGGTTTGGGGTGAG
>NZ_JARPLC010000175.1:0-3174 GCF_032350395.1 Limnospira sp. PMC 289.06 | reverse complement strand
GGCTATACCTTATGAATATCAGAAACGCTATATCAATTATCCCGTGGGGTCGGGCGGGTTTATTTATATCCCGGTGGGGTCCCAGAATTGACAGCAGAACCCGCCCCTACTATTATTAATTATTGAACAATTGTCCTTGTGTGGGCTTGGCTGCATACTCACTAGATAAACGGGTGATTTCCGGCCAGGATACTACTAGACTATTATAGGCGATCGCCTCCGATGACCAACCTTTGCGATCGCATAGGTTATACAGACGGTAGGCTAGGTCCCTGACTATTTCTACCTCCGTTTCCTGTTGTTTCAGCTTCGACAGCAATTCCGCCGCCCCCATTTCTCCCTTTTCTAGGAGTCGCTGAATTAGGTTTTGCGCCAGTCTCCAGTGGGGAAGACGCGCCTCTTTCGTCGGAGTCCAGTCCTGGGGAAATTCCTCCCTTTTCAGCAACCGGACTTTACCGGCTTTCGCGGTTAAAATTCCCCCGGTTTCTAAGCCTTCTATGCTGATGTTTTTCGCCTTGGAAAGGGTTTCGGCTTCCCCATATGGTGCGGGGTTATATTGGTATTGTTGAAACCATGTTAACGCCCAACGGGTATCGCTATCAAATTCCCCTTCTTGGTCGCTCAGGTATTCGTCCAGGAGTTGATTAATTAATTGCAGGGCGCTACGGACTGTTAACTGGCTGCCATCGCTTTCTAAAACGGCGCTATATTTACTATATACCGCCATACCTGGTCCTATACTGGCTTGGGCTAGGTCAACGGGGGCGATATTTCCCTGTTGCAATGTCTTTAGGGCTTGGGGAAGGTCTCTTTTGATTTCCTTGAGGAATTGGCGGCGCGTGGTTTTCGGCGCATTCTCCCCACGCGGACGACACACTAACAATATAGAAGAAGCTAGGGCGTTTGATGCCTGTCCTCTCATGCGGTTACTCAATTCGGTTCGCAACGGCCAGGTTCCACCAATGCTAAAGTTAGCCTGCATTAACCCTTCTAAAATGGTTTCCCAACCCGTAGAAGCAACCTTATCTTTATCGTCGGTTTCTGTTTGTTTCAGGGCATAATAAACGGTTAATGGGTAATCGTGATGATTCAGTTTATAGAGGCGATGAAACACTTTTATCAGCCCCGATTCAAAAAATTCTTTGGCTTTTGGTTTGCTACCATGCCGAAAGTTATCCGCCACCATTTCATTAGCTTTCGGCACTAACAGGGTGCTGCAAATATCAGGGTAAATTGCCCCCAAAGATTGACGCAGCCATGTATAGAAAAAGTCCGATAAATCCGCATAGGGTACAGCGTCATAATAGGGCGGGTCGGTTGAGATGATTTTGGGGATGTCGTCGTTTTTATGGCTGACTTGAGCATCCTGTTGAAATACATGGGCTGCAACATTGACATTATCATGATTTTCAATAACTTTTATAACCCAATCAATCGCACCATTAAAATTACCTGTTCCCTCACTCATGGGATTAGCTTCTGCAAAATCCCAAATCATAGGAATTGCTTGCCTTCCAAAGGTATTACGAATAGTATCTCGTCCTGAATGCCAGCTACAAATATTAGACCAATAATCAGCCGATTTATCCAAAGCAAAGGCTAAATAAATTGCGATCGCTTCACTATAAGCCCTAGCGCCATTCCCTCCCTTATACAAGGGAATATCATCATCGGATAACCCTACAGCCAGGGCATTTTGAAACGCCTTATCTTTCGCTTCCCCGACCAAATCACTAAAAGTAGTTAAAGCCACCAATTGACGGGAGGTGAATAAATCAGCATATTTTGTCATGCCATAAATAACAGGAGTCATGTGACGAGAATTATTCACTAACTCAGTGTCCGGCTGCCATGTAGGTTGAGCGGAAAAAGCAATATTTTCCTGTTGTTTGGTGGGTGGTAAATAAATCCTGCCATTCTTTCCTTCTGCCACAATAGCCATTAATTGAGCCCCCATGCGCTTCTCACGACCTTCTGAGCGCACATAATCCAACTTTACAGAATCTCCACAAGCCAGACAAACCGCCCCCTTGCGGTTAACCGTCCCCTCCCGTGGTTTTCCCTCCTCCGTCTTCACCACAAAATCAACTTGGGGGGGGCTAGTTTCCCGGTTAATGGCATACTCAACCCAAGCCTCCTTTCCCTTCTTCGTGGAAAGGTGAAACTTACTCGTCAAAGGCATTTGACAACCACAAGCCGGGTTAGGACAAGTCACCGTCCGCACCCATAACCAAGCAATAACCGTAGCTTTTTCCCCATTTCCCAACTCCACCGGCGGATATAAATCCCCAATCCGGTTAAAAGCCGCTTCTCGCATCCAAGTTCCATAATATCGCACATCCGCCGCCAACCCCTGCGCGCCGTGCCAAGACTCCAACCTAGTCCGTTTTCTATCATCCCCATTCACCGGCGGTAAATTCGCAAACTTAGGGGGAATTTCAATCAACCCCTTGTTAATCAATACCGCCACCGGGTTCAAATCACTAGCATGGGCTTCCAACCCCAACCGTTGCGCCTCCAAGGGAATAGACCCCCCTCCCGCAAAAGGGTCATAGGCGGGCGGCGCATACTGGGCGATATAGTCTCGGACAGCTTCCGCCGTCGTGGGGGGTTTCTCACCCCGTCCCCAAGCCAAACAGCGGGCTATCTCCCTTTGCGCCCCTTGAATAACCTGGGGGTCTTTGATATCATCCCAAGACACCAAACCCCGCACCACCTGTTTTTGTTTCCCCTTGTTATCCGTATCGACCACAATTCGGGCTAAGATATCAAAAAGGCGTTGTCTTTCCTGGGTTTGTGCTTCCGGGGTGGGGAATTTTTCCGGCCAACTACTGGGGTCATCCACCAAAGAAGCCCAAAGCACCGCCCTAGCTGTAGCCGTCGGTTTTCGCGACCACCACAAATGTAGGGTCGAAGGGTGTCCGTGGCGAATAGACTTCTCCCGCGCCGACTCCATATTAATGGCTTCGAGGGGTAGGGCGACTTCGATGAGTTTCTTACGGTAGGTCATGGCAACCTGTGTTTAACTAATCCCCCAAAATATCATAATTTGGGTCAACCAACGCACACATCTATTTATCCGGTGGGGTCCGGTGGGAGAATTGACAGCCACAGAGGGCGGTTTATTTATATCCCGGTCGGGTCCGAGTTAACGTAGGGTGCGTCAGAGGGATA
>NZ_JARPLC010000174.1:0-7713 GCF_032350395.1 Limnospira sp. PMC 289.06 | reverse complement strand
TTGCTATCGTCGCATTGTCAGGCAATAGCCGGATAAATGTCGCGTAAATGTATCAGCATCATTGGGGATAGGCAATGCGTAAAGTTCTATTTGTGATTGTAGCGGGGGTTTTATCACTCTGGCTAGGGGGTTGTGCTTCGGAGCCACCGGAGGAGGAAATTACATTGACTCCAACTCCCACAGAAGAAACAACCCCAGTTGACCCATCGGAAGAGGAAACTACAGCAGAAACACCATTTGAAGATCCTCTAGTTACTGAAACTCCTCCGCCAGAAGCAGGTTTGATTCAGTCTACCAAATCAGAGGAACGATTGAGACAGCTTCTGCCCGGCAGAAATGGAGTACCTGCTGCACCGGCAACTATTCCAATTCCTGGTCAACAACTTGACCCCTTTGGACCGATTCCACCGGTTATTGCAGATAGACCCCCAGACGTGCAAGCAGACAGTGAATCGATCGCCTTACCCAGTAAACAAGTGCCTGACCTACCCAGTCTTCCCGTAGCTATGCAACCGCCCCAATGGAGAACTCCTGTTGCCGTTACTACCGTGCCAGGACAGCCCGGAGCCCCCACAGCACAGCCAGGCGCAGCCAACGGACAGCCAGGGGTAGCCAACGGACGACCAGGAGCCCCTACCGCACAGCCAGGAGCTCCTACCACACAGCCAGTGGTAGCCAACGGACGACCAGGAGCCCCTACCGCACAGCCAGGCGTAGCCAACGGACAACCCGGTATTACTGAACCAGCAGCAGGATTACCAGATCTAGCTGTAGCTGGAGTGCCAGATCTGCCTCAACTTCCCCTCACTTCCAGACCACCCGCATGGGTTGACCCCAATGCTCCCCCTCCCGTTGCACCAGCAGCACCCCCTCCACCCCCTCCACCCCCTTCCACTGATTTAGCTCGTGCCATAGAAGTAACAGGAGTCCTCAGAACAGGAGATGACACCAGAATTATTGTTAAGGCTCCTAATGAACCCACCAGTCGTTATGTGAGTGTTGGTCAACGCATTGCCGGGGGAGAAGTTCTGATTAAGCGCGTCAAGTTTAGCCGAGACAGCGATCCGATTGTCATCTTTGAGCAGAACGGCATTGAAGTTGCTAGAATGGTAGGTGAGGTTAGCGGACCCCTTGGGGATGAAGCTAACATGATTGTAATGCCACAAACTATCAACAATTTTGTTCGTAATCAGTCCTAACTAACTGGGGGTTGTGGTTATCCTCTGGCTGCCTTGGAGCCATATCCCCGGTGGTTTAGGTTAGTCATTGAACTAAAAATCCTTGGGTTTGATAACCAGGGAATTATCAATGTCATGGGTTGAGTTTTATGTTCAATTTAGTTAAAAAATTTGGCTTTGTTACCCTAGGACCGTTCACCCAGTCTCTCCTCAGCACAATGGCTTTGAGTGGATCTGTTGCTTTGTTAGTCACACTGCCAGCCAACGCCCAAACAGAAGGCGGTCGCCCCCCTATCTGTGAAGGACAACTACCTACCGGCCAGGTGACGTGCAACTATGAAGGGGGAGATAATTTCACCGGTAGTTTTGTCAACGGTCGCCCAGAAGGACGCGGTATCTTTGTCTATGCTAACCGCGATCGCTTTGAGGGAGAATTTCGCAATGGTCTCCCTAATGGTCAAGGTGTGTTTATCTTTGCTGATGATTCCCGTGTCGTGGGAGTGTTTAGAGATGGCCAGATTACTAACGGAACGGTGATTTTTGCCAATGGCGATCGCTATATTGGTGAGTTTCAACTGGTCACAGAAGTCGGTAGCGGTACCACTAGCAGCCAACCCCACGGCAGAGGGCAGTTTGTTTATAGCAATGGCGATCGCTTTGAGGGAAGATTTTTTGCCGGGGGACCCTTTGGACAGGGAACCTTAACCCGCACAGATGGGACTACCTGCCAAGGAGAATTTTTTAATCAAGCCCTCGACGGAAAAGGCAATTGCACCTTCCCTAACGGTTTTCGCTATGAAGGGGAACTGCGCGGCGGTATCCCCCACGGCCAAGGCGTTCTCATTAACACCGCCGGACAACGTTTCCCCGGTACCTTCCGCGATGGTAGACGGCAGGATTGAACCCTCTAAGTCACCACAAATCAGCAGTTTTGGGGAAATCTCCCTCACGGAAGCCCCAACCCTGTGGGTAGGTTAGCAATAAAACTTAAAAAACTGAAGTGAATCAGATGGCTGATCCAGTAGTAGGCTGAAGATTAACGCATTTTAGACATAGAGGAAAATAAACCAATGGTTCAACGTGGTTCTAAAGTTCGCATTCTTCGCCAAGAGTCCTATTGGTTCCAAGAAGTGGGAACAGTTGTTTCCGTGGATAAAAGCGGGATTCGCTATCCTGTGATTGTTCGTTTTGATAAGGTCAACTACAACGCCTACTGCGGTGTTGATGGCGGCGTTAACACTAACAACTTTGCTGAAGCTGAGTTGATCGAAGTAGAAGCACCAGCTAAGGCAGCTAAGAAGTAAACTAGACTGATCTCGGCTAATCTCGTGGCGGCAGTGTCAGACAGTCCCTGCCGCCTGTCAATACCTTAATCGCAGCGACTGTATACCTGCTTATTTTTCCGTGCCAGAGTTACCCGAAGTTGAAACCGTTAGAAAGGGTCTGAATCAGACCACCCTCAATCAGCCTATAGTGGGTGCGGATGTCCTCTTAGATAGTGCGATCGCCCACCCCTGTCCTGTGGAATTTATCGCCCAAATCAACAACACTACCATTAACCACTGGTATAGGCGGGGAAAATATCTGTTAGCGCAACTACAAGCCCCATCACAGCCATCAAATCCTATCTTCACATCAAAAGACCCTATCGAGACCCAGACAAGCGACGGGGGCTGGCTGGGTGTGCATCTGCGGATGACCGGACAACTTTTGTGGTGTACTTCTGACCAGTCTCTGCCAAAACATACCAGAGTGAGACTGTTTTTGCCTGAAGAACGAGAATTGAGATTTGTTGACCAGCGGACTTTTGGTAAAATCTGGTTGGTTCCCCCCCATCTGGCGGTCATGGATGTGATTTCTGGTTTGCGGGAATTGGGACCAGAACCCCTTAGCGATGAATTCTCCCCTGAGTATTTAGCCACCAAACTACGGCGCAGCCAAAGACCCATTAAAACAGCTTTACTAGACCAATCTATATTAGCTGGTTTGGGCAATATTTACGCCGACGAAGCCTTATTTTTGGCCAGAATTCAACCCACAACTCCTAGCTGTCGTCTCAGTCCAGACCAACTTAATCGCCTCTATACCCACATTGTCGCAGTTTTGCAACAGGCGATCGCAGACGGTGGCACAACTATTCGTAATTTCCTCAACGTCCAAGGCGTTAACGGCAACTACGGTAGCCACGCCTGGGTTTATCAACGTGGCGGGAAACCCTGTCGAGTTTGTCAAACCCCCATCACTAAAATTAAACTATCGGGACGGGGAACCCATTTCTGTCCTATGTGTCAACCTCAACTCAATTGTGATCTTCCCTAAATCTCGATTGTTAAGATAGATGTTCATAAAGCTACGTCTATCATCTGTAACGGTAAAATGTAATTGGCCGTTCGTTAGATGGGAAGCCGGAACAAGTACAACAGAGAATGAATACCTTGTTTGTAAACATTCGCGTGGCTATCGCACAATCCTTGACATCAAATTAACTCACAAGCCCTTAAAATTTGGGATAGATTCATTTATTATCCTGCTCGCTATGACTATTAAACGCGGAGATTTTGTTCACGCCATTCGGGAAAAATTAGAAAATAGCCTAGAAGTGACCGCCAGCGACTCCCGATTACCTCCCTATTTGTTTGAAACTAAGGGGGAAGTCATGGAAACTAAGGGAGATTATGCCTTTGTCAAATTTGGTCGAGTCCCTACACCAGCTATATGGTTGCGGATTGACCAATTGGAACCCGCTAAATAGCCATGTGCGACTCCATGGGCGATCGGATCACCCGGTTAATCCTATATCCTGACATAACTAGGCTGGGGTACTACTAACACCCCCAGGGTAGGGCATCAATAGCCCATAATCCCTAGGGGCAGTAGGGGAGGCTTCAAATTAGCCCTACCCCTTACCAACCAGCCTTTACTTCCCGTCTGGCAGACCGTTAATCAAAATCTAATTGGTATATGCAGATGGCTTCTAGTATGTTTTTTCCTCCTTCATGTCACCCTACCCAGGTTTCCATCATTGGGGCAGGTAAAGTAGGTGGTACCCTAGCCCAGCGCATAGCAGAGAGTAATGTCGCCCATGTCGTCTTGCTTGATGTCGTCGAGGGTTTGCCCCAAGGGGTCGCCCTAGACTTGATGCAAGCCGGATCAGTCGAAGGTCACGATCGCAAAATTCTCGGAACTAATGATTATGCAGATACTGCTGGATCAGATGTTGTCGTAATTACAGCCGGTCGCCCTAGGACTCCCGGCATGAACCGCAACGACTTGATCGAAACTAATGCCCCTATTGTGGCTCGTGCTGTTACTAATGCGATCGCTAGTTCCCCTAATGCAGTCATTATCATAGTCACCAATCCTTTGGATGTAATGACTTATATAGCTTGGCAGGTCAGCCAAATCGAACCTTTTAGGATTATGGGAATGGCAGGAGTGTTAGACTCAGCTCGCTTCCAAGCCTTTATCGCCACAGAATTAAACGTTTCCGTTGCTGATGTTAATGCAACCGTTATGGGAAGCCATGGCGATTTAATGGTTCCCCTTCCCCGTTATTCTACAGTTAATGGCATTCCCATTACAGAGTTAATGGATACTGAAACCATTAATCGTCTGATTGCTCGCACTCGTAATGGGGGGGCAGAAATAGTCGGACTTCTGAAAACTGGCGGCGCTTATTATGCTCCCGCTTCCTCCGTGCGGACTATGGTAGAATCTATTTTACTCAACCGTCGTCGTCTATTGCCAACTTCTGCCTATCTCAAGGGAGAATATGGCATGAAGGATATTTTCCTAGGGGTTCCCTGTTGGTTGGGATGTCGAGGCGTAGAAGCGGTTCTGGAATTAAACCTGACAGACAATGAACGCGAAGCACTCAACAGTTGCGCTCAATCAGTTCGCGAAGGTATTGAAAAAGCCGATGCCGTTTTGGCTGCCACTGCTGCTGTTTAGCCGCCGGGGGCGGGTCTTAGTAGTGCCATGACGTACCCGCCCCGAAAAAACCCCTCCCCTTCCTTAACTCTTGCGGACCACAGACAGTTTCACCAAAGCCCTTGACAGTCTGGGATTTATCATTTATCATTATTTGTATACACGGGGCATTACTGGTTTCGACAGGACGATCAAACCGACCTTGTGATTCAGGCCGAGAGTGAGCCTCCTCTCGAAAATCAAAGGTTCACAAAAAATGTAAGTGCGAACAACGTCGTACCTTTCGCTCGCGTTAAAGCCGCTGTTGCTTAATAACGAATACCTCCTATAGGTTCGAGCACTCACGGTTTGACTCCGTTAAGGACTGTGGGTTAAACCCCAACGGATGCTTCGGTTAAGCGTTCTCTGGTAGCTTAACTGAAAAAGACTCTACTAGAGAATCCTACCGTCAGGGATAAGTGACGGTTCCCGCCCTAAGGATTAGAGGGGCTATGTCTGTGAACGAGCAGGGCGTAAATAGTCGTTTTGGACATGGGTTCGATTCCCATATGCTCCATTTTCTGTAAAACTTTATCCTGACTGCGATAACTGGGAAAGGCTTAACCCGGTTATCGCATTTTTAAAAACTATTTCACTATTTCCGGTTAACCTTAGCCAGAAGAGGCTTTTAGTGGACAATAGAGGGGTCGAACCCACCATAAAAGCTATAACCCTTACTCTACCGTCACACTGATGCACTCGAAAGCGATCGCATTATTAGGAGTGAGTGTAAAATGAGTACAAGTACAAACAGTACGCACAGCGGTATATATCAAGGTTTTCAAGATATCCTTGAGTTTTTCAACTTATCCCGCCAACAATGTCCCAAGGGTGTCAGGATTAAGCGCAATCGGGGGACAATCCAACTAGACATCACAAACGACCCAGAAACTGGGGGACGTAAGCAACGGGGCTGTAATTGCCAATTTACTCCAGAGGGTATCCGCAAGGCTGTAGACAAGGCTTGGTTAGTCCATAAATCCCTTGATGGACAATTTCAGTCAGTATCTGAATGGCTGGACTGGTACAAGGCTACTATCCTTGATGAATCCAAAGTTCCCATGGAAAACGACTTAATCACCTATCGTCAAGTGTTTAAAGAAATGGAGGATGATTACTTTAATGGGGTACACAAGAACACTAAGCGGAAACGTTCCCGTGATCTGGCTAGTGACCAAAGTTCATTTAAACGCTGTTTTCTTACTGTGTTTAACAAAGTCACAGACTGGGATGTTTATGTGAGCTGGGAGGGTATAAAAGAAGCGTTATATAGCCCGTTACAAGATGGCAGTAGTCCGGTAGGTCACAAAGACTTCAAAAATCGTTACTATCGATTAAGACAAGTAGCAGAACGTGCTGGCTGCAAAAAAGCATTGGAGAAACTGGAAAAGATTGACCCAACCCAAACAGTATTTGCTGAATCCCAAAGTATAGACTTGGATACCTTGTTAAGTTTACTAGACAAAGAACGCAACACTGATTATCGTTCTGTCACAGACAATAATGCGCGTGATGGTTGGTGCTGGGTTAGTGCGATGTGTACCCTATACGGGTTGAGACCGTCAGAAGTTGCGGCAGGTCAAAACTTAACCAAAGCCATTACGGTTGACGGTATCACTTTCCCGGCTGTATCTGACCCTAACAACCTTGAGTTAGTGCTGGTTATTGGTGAGTTTACTTACTTTGGCAGTAGCACCAAAACAGGTCAAAGGTTAGCAATACCAATGTCAAAAGACAAGGCTTTGATTAACCGTCTAGGGATTCATAACGTCTGTTTACCTATTACTGAACCTAAGAACCCAGCGGGCTTTAATCGTAACCACAGACAATGGTTAACTAACCATAATTGGGGATTCACCCAAGCATTAGCTTTCCGATATCTAGCCAACCAACTGGGAGAGATGAACGGGATACCACAGGAAATCAGGGCGCGTTCGTTTGGTCACTCGGTAACGGTTAATGACAGCAAGTACAAAAAACGTCGCAACCTTGCCACAGAGTTAGGTATCCTGACACGACATCAAAAGCAGCCATTACCGCTAGATATGGCAAAGCAAGCACTAACCAATCATGGTATCAATCCAGACTTGCCACAGATTAAGGCAATTCTTAGGGTAATATATCAGCTTGATGATTAACCCTCAATAAATCGACAACACAATACCCTCTAGGCTAAATACTTAGGGGCCTTCATTTGGCACTCACTCCTAAATGTGCGATCGCTTTTGAGTGCATCAGTGTGAGGGTAGAATGGGGGTTATAGGTTGTAATTTTGCTTCAAGTCCCGGGTTCCGCATTGGCGAAACCAGGTTGGGCTGGGGGAAGTTGGGTTACGCTGCGCTTCACCCAACCTACATACTACATACTAAGGGCTAAGAGTCGGGGGGGCACAGGCTACCCGAAAACCGAGGCTGTTGACGAGGAAGTCCGGGACGAACCAGTCGCGGAAGGCACAACGGCAGATACCAGGATTGTTGTTCCACGAACCGCCGCGCAGCACCCTCCCCCTCCTGTTTGTGTTGCTCAAAAAGTTGACTAAATATTCAATATAGTTTTGATAACGATT
>NZ_JARPLC010000173.1:0-7873 GCF_032350395.1 Limnospira sp. PMC 289.06 | reverse complement strand
TGAACCCCACTCAACCACCGCTCCTATCCCTCCCCCACCTGCTACGCGAGGATGGGCGTTTCTCGGAGAATTTTTGATGAACAGGAAAATATATCTCGCCACGCAGCGGTAGATGAAGGATGCTGCGAGGATATGGAACGAAAATATGGGTGGAATCTTGTGCGAATTGAGGTAACCTCAGATCCTATCCTTGAGGTTGATTGCGTATTTCTGGGGAAAACGGAGTTTCCTCGGCCCTATAATGAAACTGATAAGGAGGAAGATTGATGCGAAAATACATCATTTTTCGGGCTGATAAGGGTGAACCTGGTTGGAAAGAACGTAAACTCCAACATACCCAGGGTTTAACTAGAATTTTGGCTGAACATTTCGACTCTTCTGATCAACCTATTCCTGAGTTGGGATATCGACCGAGGGAGTTTATTCGTATTGATGGGTTGCATAATCCCACTGAACATGGCTACAGCACCCATTATCGTCAGGGTGACTGGGAAGTAACTAGGGTAGAAAGTTACTCTCCTGATGTGTCTATGGCTGAGTTTGATATGATCGTGATTTGCTTTTGCAAATATAGCCCTGTTAATGGTCCTGTGCAACCTATGCCAGAGCGTCGAGTGTCTGTAGATGGGTTCGCTGGGGATGAGAAGCGGTTGGAGCAATGGCACGAGTCCCAAAAGAAACCGACTGAGGTTTAGTTGGTCCCCGGTTTGCTTATTTGACTAGCCAGATTCGCCACGACAACAGAACGGCCAGCAGGGAAGAGGGGAATAGAACCGCGAAAAGAGCGATCGCATTGGTTTGGGGAATGGCGAAATTTGGCCCGCCATATTTGATCAGTAAGGATAGCCCTAGGGATAGGATCAGGATTTTGGCCACCAATAACAGTTTGTTGTCCATTTATATATAGGATGCGATGGGATGCGATCGCCTATATTTTACCAATTGGTGGCCGCCTTAACCCCCTAAGCCCTATGTCTGACACCCAGTCACCCCAACCGCCTTAGTCGGTATTCCCCACTGGGTGGGCGATACACGATTTCCCGGAAAAATTGAAAAAAAATTTTGTGGCAGGTGATATGATTTGCGATCGAGGTGGGTAAGTTAGAACTACGGAAAACAAATAACCTCATTTCACCCCGAGGAGAACGAATTATGAAGACTGAACTTAAAGCCAAATTCCTGCAACATATCTCTCAGAAAAAAAGAGACGGTGGTTTCACCTTAATCGAACTGTTAGTTGTAATTATCATTATCGGTATTTTGTCGGCGATCGCTCTGCCTTCCTTCTTAAACCAAGCTAACAAAGCCAGGGAGTCCGAAGCTAAAACATACGTTGGTTCAATCAACCGGGCTCAACAAGCGCGTTTGATGGAAACTGACGAGTTTACTGCCTCAATAGCTCAACTGGGTCTGGGTGTCAGCAGCGCAACAGCAAACTACACTTATAATCTCGACGCTAATGCTTCTGGTGCGGTGGTTAATGCCAAAGGTACAACTAATCTCCGCGACTATGGTGGTCTGGTCTGGGTAGGTACTACAGTAGGAGGGGAGCGTACCACTTTGGCTAAACTGTGCGAAGCGCCTGATGCAGAAACCGAGGCAAAGTTTGCAGCGGGCGATGATAGTTGTGATGATTTTAGAGAAATTTAACAGATAATCTAGCAGTTTAGGTTTCAGATGGAGTCAGCTAGGGTCTTTAACCCCATCGTCAACTATAAGATGGAGAGATGGCATACGGTGACACTGTTAAAGCCATAACTATATTGCTCTTGTTGATAAAATCAGAAACTGAGGCCACTTGAGAGTATTGTAAATAGGTAGTACAGTAGTGCTACCTATTTTGTTTTAAAATAACTAATTGAGTTTATCGCTGGGACTATGGTTGATAATCAGATGTCGGAAAAGCAGAATATTTTATCAGCAGAAGCTGATATTTACTTGCATAAAAGGGATTATCAACAAGCAGCCATTTTATATGAACAAGCCATCAATCTCAATCCCGACTATAAATATAATTACTGGAAACTGGGGTTAACCCTGCTGCTACAGGAGCGGGAGGAAGAAGCCCAGACCACCTGGCTGGTGGCGATGAGTGATGGAGACCCAGAACAGATTGACCAGTGGACGATAGACTTACTCGAGGTGCTATCATCAGAAGCCGATGCACGAACCTCCGCCGAAGACTATTCCGTGGCTTGGGGGATTCGCCAACACATTTTAGAAATAAACCCCCATGGTATTGATAATATATTAAAGTTAATTGATTTGTCAATTACCCTGACAACCTATACCGGAAATGAGATCGCAGAATATGGACTGGTTCCCTTACTGCAACAGGAGTCCATCAATGTCAATCCAGATTTACTACTGCACCTGTGGAAAAAACTCCTAGTTGTAGATGCAATTAATCCCCTATCTCTGGAATTGGGAGAGGCGGTGATTAACCATCTTGGTGAGCAACCGGAGTTTGTCACTAGCTTAATCCCTAAATTATACGATATTGCCTATTCCTTTGGTGAAATAGGTATAGCCAAGGGCTATGGAGAGTTGTTGTTGAACCTGGCACCGCATCATCAAGAGTTGCTGAGGGCTCTGGCTCAATTTTGTATTCAATTAACCGAGTATGACCATGGCATTGAATATGCCAGACGTTCCTATCATCTCACTGAATCCCCAGATCAGCAAGCCCTGGATAGCAATTTTATGATCAGTGGTCTGATGTCTCAAGGGGGATGCACAAAGCAAGTGCGAGAGGTGGTCAACCATCAGGAATCATTGCTGGATGCTATGCTGAAAGACCCGCCCCTAGACTTGGGAACTGGGGTTATGCAATTATATAATACCAGCTTTTTCTTTCCTTATGTTAGAGATTCACCTGCTGTCAACTCACAAATAAAAGCCCAAGTTGCTCAAATTTGCCAAGCCAACTTAGAAACGGCTCAGGCAGAAAATATCGCCACATATCAAGCCCGGAATTTACAGAAACGCCATCAATCCGCGACCAATCAACCCCTAAAAATTGGTTATATATCTTATTGTTTCCGGCGGCATTCTGTGGGTTGGATATCTCGCTGGTTATTTCAACATCACGACCGCGATAAGTTTGAAATTTATGCCTATATGATTGGGGCAGAAAATCGACAAGATGCTCTCCAAAACTGGTATACAGAACAAGCCAACAAGTCTTATCGATATGGAATGGTAAGCACAGAAGTTGCCGAGCAAATTTCTGAAGACCAGATTGATATTCTCATTGATTTAGATAGCCTGACATTAACCAATACCTGCGCCATTATGGCACTTAAACCCGCACCTGTACAAGTCACCTGGTTGGGATGGGATGCCTCTGCTATACCCACCGTTGACTATTTTATTGCTGACCCCTATGTTTTGCCAGAAAATGCCCAGGATTATTACTCAGAAACCATCTGGCGACTACCTCAAACCTATGTGGCCGTCGGTGGCTTCGAGGTCGGCATTCCCAGTTTGCGAAGAGAGGATATCAATATTCCCGAAAATGCCATTGTTTATTTTACCGCCCAAAGGGGGCCGAAATACAACCCAGAACTAGCCCAATTGCAAATGCAAATTCTGAAACAAGTACCCAATAGTTATTTGGTAATTAAGGGATTCGATAAAGAGCAATCTATCGCCGGTCTGTTTTTTGAGTTAGCAGAAGAACAGGGAGTTAGTTCAGAACAGTTGCGGCTGACGGGTTCAGTATCGACCGAGCAAACCCATCGCGCTAATTTACTTATAGCAGATGTGGTGCTGGATAGCTACCCATACAACGGCGCAACCACCACCCTGGAAACTCTGTGGATGGGTATTCCTCTGGTGACTAGGGTGGGGGAACAGTTTGCAGCCCGCAATAGTTATACAATGATGATGAATGCTGGTATCACCGAGGGTATTGCTTGGACTGATGAGGAATATGTGGAGTGGGGGGTTCGTCTGGGAACCGATGAAAGACTCCGCCAGGATATCTCCTGGAAATTACGCAAGTCTAGGCGGACTGCTCCTTTGTGGAATAGTAAGCAGTTCACCCGCGAGATGGAGAAAGCCTATCAGGAAATGTGGAAAATATATACTAGCGGACAATCATAAATTATCAATTTTTCATAGTCTCATGACTCCCAGGAGTTGATGAGCCAGCATCAATTGAATTCAAGGATAATAGGTATTGTGAAAATGACCAGTGATTTAGTAGCCGAAATGCGTCAGCAAGCCCAAAAATATCTCGATAATTGCCAATACCAACAGGCGATTAGATATTATGAAGCAGCTATTGAGGCAGAACCTAATAATAAGTATTATTATTTTTATCTGGGTTTGATGTTGCTGTTAGAAGGTCAAGAGGAAGAAGCTCAAATCACCTGGTTGTTAGCTATCAATGAGGAAGATATAGAACCGGTTGAGTATTGGAGTGATGAATTAAGTAATATTCTCGACACAGAAGCTAATCGACAAGCCCAATTATCAAATTATCAATTAGCCTGGGTGATTCGCCAACATCTTAGAGAACTGAATCCCACAGACATTAATAATTTGCTGGCTTTAATTGATTTGTCAATTGCCATTAATGCTTATACCCCAGATATCATCAAAGACTATGGAATTATTGACATCTTACAGAATAGCTCCTTGAGTGAAAATATTAATCAGGATTTATTAATCAGAGTTACTGAAAAAGTCTTGCAGGTTGCCACCCTAGAACCCTCATCTTTAGAGTTGCTAACAGCGATTATCCCTTATGTTACTAATGAGGAAGAATTTATCAGAGTTATTATAGATATAGCCTGTGATTTAGCCCGTACTGCACATGAACATTTGCAAGCCATAAAGTTATGCCAGATGGGTTTACAGTTAGCACCAAGAAGTAGAGCATTAATTAATTCTGTGGCCGCAATATTTACTGATATGGGGGACTATGCTCAAGGTATAGAATATGCCCAACGCGCCTATTCAGTCGTGGAAACTATACCGGAAAAACTTTGCCAAAGTTTCAGCATTCTCAAAGCCCTACTCACTGCGGGTGGATACTGGGATAAACTGTGGGATTTTTGGGAACAACACAAGCTATTAATTGACCAATTGATTGTTGAACATCCTAAGAATCTGGGGACTTCATCAATGGGAGTTTGTCTTTATACAGCCTCTTTTTATTTTCCCTATATAGTAGATAATCCTCGGGAAAATATCACGATCAGACAACAAATTTGTCAGGTATGTCAATCTAACGTGGAAATAGCCTTTCCGGAGCTAATTACCAAATTTAGGGGTCGCCATACCAGTTTGCGTCAGGGGGTACAACCATCCCCCAGGAAACTAAAGATTGGGTATGTTTCATCTTGTTTTAGGAGGCACTCGGTCGGTTGGCTGGCTCGTAGTTTATGGAAATATGGCGATCGCCATAACTTTGAAATTTATACTTACATGACCGAATCAAGAGTGTTTTACGATCAGATTCAAGAATGGTATATTGCTAACTCTGACCACATACATAAATATAGTTCTGTCAAGCTAGAATTAGCCGAGCAAATTTATGCTGATCAAATAGATATATTAGTAGATTTGGATAGCTTGACTACTTCCAATATGAGTGCAATTATGGCACTTAAACCAGCTCCCATACAAGTGACTTGGCTCGGTTGGGATGCTTCAGCAGTGCCAACAGTTGATTATTTTATTGCTGATCCCTATGTGTTACCAGAAAATGCTCAAGAATATTATCAGGAAACTATCTGGAGGCTACCTCAAACCTATTTAGCTGTTGATGGTTTTGAAGTATCTGTACCCACCATTACCCGTGCAGATTTAGCAATTCCTGATGATGCAATAGTTTATCTAGGGTTGCAAAGAGGCCCTAAGTACAATCCCCACATCGCCAAGTTGCAATTGGAAATTTTAAGGGAAGTTCCCAATAGTTATTTTTTAGTCAAGGGATTTGGTCAACAAGATTCTTTAAATCAGTTCTTTTTTGACATCGCCAATCAACAGGGAATCACTAGGGAGAGAATTAAATTTATTGCGCCAGTAAAATGGGAAGAAGAACACCGCGCTAATTTACTTATAGCAGACGTGGTGCTGGATACCTACCCCTACAACGGCGCAACCACCACAATGGAAACCCTGTGGATGGGTATTCCTCTGGTGACTAGGGTGGGGGAACAGTTTGCAGCCCGTAATAGTTATACAATGATGATGAATGCTGGTATCACCGAGGGTATTGCTTGGACTGATGAGGAATATGTGGAGTGGGGGGTTCGTCTGGGAACCGATGAAAGACTCCGCCAAGATATCTCCTGGAAACTACACAAGTCTAGGCGGACTGCTCCTTTGTGGAATGGTAAGCAGTTCACCCGCGACATGGAGAAAGCCTATCAGGAAATGTGGCAGCGGTATATTGACGGTGGCGGTTGTTAGCATATAGGCTATTTGAGCCCCGTGTTAAATTAGATGGAGATTAAATCCCAATGTCAACCATAAATGAATCAGACCTACAACGGAAAATTCGGGAGCAGTTCGACTTCACCCAGTATCCTAAAATCCCTGTAGAGGAATCCCCCCAGACTGATTATGAACGCCTTTATATTCATAACTTGGTGACTCCCTATTATCTAAGAAACCAACAGGTTATTAAAACCGAAGGTAAAGTTATTTTAGATGCTGGCTGTGGTAGTGGATATAAGGCTTTGGCATTAGCATTAGCTAATCCTGGTGCTAAAATTGTGGGTATTGATATATCCGAAAAGTCCGTAGAAGCCTCCCGGAATCGCTTGAAATATCATGGCATAGAAAATGCCGAATTTCATGCCATGTATATTGAGGAATTACCCAGCTTAGGTTGGGAGTTTGATTATATTAATAATGATGAAGTTCTCTACTTACTACCGGATATCGTAGAAGGGTTGCAAGCCATGAAATCGGTGCTAAAACCCGATGGTATTATTAGAACCAATCTACACAGTGCTTTCCAACGCCATAACTTTTTTAAATCCCAGGAATTTTTTAAAATGATTGGGTTAATGGATGAACAACCCGGAGAAATGCAGATAGAAATGGCGCGAGAAACCATGAAATCTCTTAAAGACCAGGTATTGCTTAAACAGCAAACCTGGAACACACAAAAGGCAGAATCCGAAGAGTATCTTTTAAGTAATCATCTATTGCTGGGTGATAAAGGTTTCACTATCCCCGATGTTTTTGCTGCCTTGAAAGCTGCTGATTTAGAGTTTATCAGTATGATAAATTGGCGACATTGGGAAATTACAGATTTGTTTAAGGATGAAGATGATTTACCTGTTTTTCTCGGGTTGGGTTTGGCGGAAATGTCTACGGAAGACAGGTTACATTTATTTGAACTCCTGCAACCGATGCACCGTTTATTAGATTTTTGGTGTGGTCATCCTCACCAAGGTCAAGATTTTATCCCGGTTTCCGAATGGAGTGATTCGGACTGGCAAACCGCCAGAGTCAGCCTACATCCTCAGTTAGCTAACCCCCAGTCCCGGGAAGATTTAATTAATTGCATTACCAACCACAAACCCTTTGAAATTAGCAAGTATATCAAGTTACCTGTTTTTCTACCAATTCATCTTGATAGTGGCATAGCAGCTTGTTTATTACCACTGTGGGAGAGGGTTTGTACTGTTGAGGAGTTAGTGCAGCGGTGGCAGCAAATTCGACCCATAGACCCCATTACCCTAGAACCTGTTAGCCATGAAAAAGCCAGGGATGAAATTAAGGAGTTATTAGACACCCTAGACCCATTTTTATATGTGCTGTTAGAACGTTGTGGCTAAACTCTTAAAAACCGTAGGTTGGGTGAAACGCAGTGAAACCCAACATCATATCAACTGGTGAAGAAACG
>NZ_JARPLC010000172.1:0-7926 GCF_032350395.1 Limnospira sp. PMC 289.06 | reverse complement strand
ACTTCAATCCTGGGGTTGTGATTCCCAAAACTGGGGGTGGCTATCGCCGTTACTCTCTACTCCCTGATTTCTCAGTTTGTTTATGACCTTGAGTTCCCTGCCTTGTTTGTATTTTCCAAACGTCGGGACATATAACAGTTATGAGGATGGTCAGGAGTGCGCTCCTTATATTCAACCAGGGGGTTGAAGTCCTCACCAGGCAGTTATTTCGGGCATTGCAATCCTATTTGATGCCTGAACGTTTCGCACCATGCTCTCATATTAGCGTAATCTGATGTTGACTACTCCAAAAAGGCGATCGCCTCCTCAGTATATATAGGACATTCGCCGGGACTGATACAATCAACAAATAACTCCATTTTCGACATAAAGACTGACCCGAAAATGGTAGCAAAAGAAACATCGGCTGCATCTCTTCCGGTCCCAATGCGGATCAACCCCGTCCGGGGAACTAAACGAGTCGCATCAAACAAATACCAGCGATCGCCTAAATAAGCCTCAAAATAGGCATGAAAATCTGGCGGTTGCAAATCATAAGCATAGCCAGTCACAAACCGCGCCGGAATATTCAAAGACCGACAGAAAGCAATACCTAAATGGGCAAAATCCCGACAAACTCCCGCCCTTTCGGTGGCGGTATCAAAAGCGGAGGTATGGGCGTTGGTACTCCCTGATAAATAAGTGACATTTTCATAAATCCAATTACACATAGCTGTCACCCGCGAATAGTCAGGAACTAAATCACCAAACTCAGTCTGGGCGAACCGCATCAAGCGATCGGACTCGCAATAGCGGCTAGGATATAAATAGGGTAACACATCTAAAGGCAATTTAGCTGGAGGAACTTCGGGAATATCCTGTGGGTGTTCTTCAAAGGGTTTGAATTCCACTGTAGCTTGATAAGATACTTCCAAATTTCCGGGAGGTGAATTAACCCTAATGTATCGGTTTTCTAGTTCTGGGGAAATATATTCATCTATATCGACATCAGGTGCAATGTGTAGGTCTTCTTGGAGGATCTGTTGAAATCGGTTATTGCAAACGGCAATATTGAAAATCAAGGTGCTATCGCTATAAATCTCATAATTTAGCTGACAGCCCAAATTAAATTTCATAGATAATTAATCCCCCTGATTGGTAAGTGGTTGTAACATTAGTTGATAGCGATAAAGGGCGACGGAATGTCCGGCGGCTTGAAAGTAATTAGGATCTTGTGGGGATAGGTAAATTGCTGTAATCTGATCAGCTACTATCCCGTGTTTCTCCTGTCGATAAGCGGTGGTTGTTTCTACCTCATTTAGATATAGGGTAAATTCTCCCTCAAATATCTGCTGGGCGATTTCTGAGGCGATAAATTCTCCTGGTGATGGTGTTTCTGTTCCGCGACTGGTTACCACAGATATCAAGCTACGATCGCCTGGAAATTTAGTAATTTGGCGGTTGGGATTATTGGGGTCAACCTGTACGGATATCACCCCCCGATCGCCTAATATAGCCTTAGCAATATTTAACCCATTACCAGAGCGATCGGCTACTATCTCAGGATAGAGTTTTTCCTCTAACTTCAACCGGGGAACCGGAGATAACACGGAGGATATAGGCGCTGATTTCATCTCCCTAAACCGGACTCGAAAACTTATGGGTTGATTGAGATAGCCAAGATTTCCCTGGAAACCAGGAGTTACCAGATCCGGTGCTAGGGGGGCGATCGCTTCCACTAGGGTACTGGTGACATCCCATTGTCCGGCCATCCACTCTGGGTAAACTAAATCTCCCCTCGCCTCACTCAAGGCGGGTTTTCCTTTCCAGTGGGGAAACTCACCTAAGCGATCGCTTAATGAACCCGCCCACGCCGCAGATGGACATAACCACAACAGCAGCCCACCTAAGAACCATAATAAAGCCAAAGTGGCGCGATCGCACCTAATCCGATATACCCCATTAATATTACCCGGATCGGGAATCGATTTATTGCCCAATTTCACCTTCTCAAACTGCCTGATCGCTGAACAGATTTTACAACAGTATAGCCTTATCACCAATGTTAAAGGAAAACGACAAGCAAAGCCTTGGTTAAACACAAGACCCATTGTTGATTGGAGTTGGGAAAATTAATTGATTTAATGCACGGGAAAAAACTATTTTTCGCCGCCATTCCTATTATAACACACTTGGAGATTTTTGACCATGGTTATAATTAACTTTGGTGAAATTAGGTTAGCTTTTTGGCTAGTAGCAACGACCTTGATCAATTCACCCTCGGCGATCGCCTGTTAACAATAGTTGTTGACCATGATTAGCAGTCCACCGGGTAACAATAGTTAACTAACAGTGCTACGATCGCAGTTAGGATAGATGATCGGAACGAGTAAGTTATGACCGCAAATAAAATTGGTATTGCCGTAATCGGGACGGGATTTGGTCAAAAAGTCCACATTCCCGCCTTCAAGGAACACCCCCGCACGGAGATTATAGCAGTTTACCATCGAGACATAGACAAAGCCAAGGCGATCGCATCTGAACATAACATCCCCCACGCCAGCGATCAGGTTAGTCAAATGGTCACTATACCAGAAGTCGGGGCTGTGACCATCGCCACCCCCCCATTCCTACACTTTGAGATGGCCAAAGAAGTCCTCCACGCTGGGAAACATCTGTTATTAGAAAAACCCACCACTCTTAATGTTGAGGAGGCAAAATACCTTTATCAACTGGCTAAAGACAAAAACTGTGTCACCACCATGGATTTTGAATTTCGCTTTGTCCCGCAATGGCTGCAATTAGAAAAACTACTGCGACAGGGATATGTCGGACAACCCAGGCTAGTCAAGATTGATTGGTTAGTGTCCAGTCGCGCCGATGCGTCAAGGGCCTGGAACTGGTATGCTCAGAAACAAAAGGGCGGCGGTGCTTTAGGGGCGATCGGTTCCCACAGTTTCGACTATATACACTGGCTATTTGGTCCGATAAGCCGCCTGTGCGGACAGTTAAGCACAACCATAGCCCAACGCCCTGAGCCGGCTGAAGGAGGCAAACTCAAGGCTGTAGATGCCGATGATACCTGTAATTTAATCTTGGAGTTAGCCGACGGAACCCCCTGTCAGGTATGTTTGAGTTCTTGCACATTCTGGGGACGGGGACACTGGGTAGAAGTCTATGGTAGTGATGGAACATTAATTCTCGGTAGCGACAACCAAAAAGACTATATCCACGGTTTCAAATTGTGGGGAAGTAAAGCCGGGGAAGATTTGGCAGAAATTGCCATTCCCGATAATTTGCAGTTTCCCAAAACTCATGATGATGGTCGCATCTGTGCCTTTTTGCGCGTTGTCGATCGCTGGATGGAAGCTATTTCACGCCATGAGTCCCTGGTGCCTTCTTTGCGCGAGGGGGTCTATTCTCAATTACTAATGGATCTCACCCATGAATCTAATGTTACAGGGACTTGGGTTGATGTTCCTGATCTGAACAATTTTTTGTAGATTTAGGTGGGGATAGTAGTCCTACATCCTAGGTATCATGCCTAATAGAGGTGAGGGGGTGACTCTAAGTATGACCGTATGGTTATGTTCACCCTTGGGTGATTCATCCTGTTAAGTCAAGTGACAAATTTCTAAGAACAGGCTGTTTTTTTGTTAAGATTAAATTAAAGGTAATTGCGGTGTGGCATTAAGACTTTGGACAAGCCATTTAAAGCCAGTTGCGAGTTAAAAAATAAATACGGATGTTTGGTATTACCCCTCTCAATTAAGGTCTGTGATAGTCAGACTCGTTGTTATAGACTGATCCGTGCTTTGTGCCAGTCTCTTCCCTGAAGTGGGAATAATTATATGACAGTAAAATTTAAGGTAAAACTATGTCCAGATTAAACGGCCGAGTTTTCGACCTAGGAAGTGGGGTATTGCGTCAGATCGGCATTAGCCCTGACATTTCCTTTGAGGATATAACTCGCCTAACTATTCACATTACCAATGCACCGATCGCTTTTATCAGCTTTATCGACCAAACTCATCAGTGGCTGAAGGCTCAAATAGGCTTGTCCGATGATATAAGTATTTATTTAGATTTTTGCGGATATGCGATCGCCTATCATCGTGGTGGAAGTCTCAGTGCCGAGCCCGCAAGTCCTACCTCAGAACCCATTATTATTGAAGATATCAGCACTCACCCCCAACTCGCTAGTCACCCGATAGCCAAAAATGACCAACCTATAAAATCTTATCTGGGTGTTCCAATTACTACCCTAGAGGGCTATCAATTGGGGATGATATCAGTAATGAATTATGATTACTGGGAACCTTCACCTGAGCAGATTATAGCACTAGAATCCCTCAGTCGTCAAGTAGCTAACCAAGTTAATTTACACCGACAATTAATCGACCTGCACGGGAAATTAAGTCATCTGGAAACTATCATCACTGAACGCCGAAAAGTATGGGATATTGTCCGCCAAGAACGGGATTTTGTCAATGGAGTTTTAGATACTATTAGCGCCCTAGTAGTGGTGATTGATCCGCAGGGTCAGATTGTCCGTTTTAATAAAAGTTGTGAACAATTGACGGGATATAAAGCCGGAGATGTTGAGGGCTTATTGATTCAGGATTTAGGATTATCAATTTTTGATCAAGAGTGGGAGGGATTTGATTGGGGTTTAGCAGCCATTGAGTTGGACGAACCGCCCCAATCATCTCATCATGTGCAATCGAATAGTATGAGGATGGGTCATTTTCCTAGACAGTGTGAGAACCAGTGGAAAGGAGCTGATGGAGAAGCCTATTTAGTGTCTTGGTCAAATAGTGCAATTCTGCATCCAGATGGCTCTCTCAAATATATATTAGGCTGTGGGATTGATATTACTAATCGGAAACAGTCGGAAGAAATGTTGCATTTATTGCAGCGGGCGATCGAAGCTAGTCCTAATGGTATTGTGATTTCGGAAAGCAGCAACAATGATCTGCAAATTATTTACTGTAATGCAGGTTTTGAAAAGCTAACTGGGTATACTAAAGAAGAGGTAGTTGGTCAAAACTGTAGGTTTCTCCAAGGCCCAGACACTAATCGAGATTCAATTGCTATTATTAGACGAGCCATCAAGCAAGAAAAAGGATGTAAAGTGAACTTAAAAAATTATCGGAAAGATGGTAGCTGCTTCTGGAATGAACTAGCTATTTCTCCGGTACGAGACCATCAAGGAAAACTCACCCATTTTATTGGTATTCAAACTGATATTACCGAACGGAAGCAGTCGGAAGATGCTTTGCGAGAAAGTGAAGCTCGCTACCGTCTGTTAGCAGATCATGCTACGGACTTAATCTCCCGACATGATGCTGAGGGGATTTATCTTTATGCCTCGCCAGCTTGTCGAGATTTACTAGGTTATGAACCTGAAGAATTAATAGGAATTTCGGCTTATAAATTTTTCCACTCTGATGATATAGAGCGCATCCAGAAATCTCACCAGACCTTATTAAGTGATTCTGATGTGGATACGGTAAGTTATCGAGTTCGGCGTTCTGATGGTAGTTTTATATGGTTTGAAACGACTTCTCACGCTATCCGCAATCATGACAATAATGATATCCAAGAAATCGTATCTATATCTCGTGATATTACTGAACGCAAACAAGCAGAAGAAATCCTGCGGGAGCGATCGCACCTTTCTCTACTAGAAGCCGAAGTTGGGAAAGCCCTAGGACAAGGTGGCACAATACCAACTATTCTGAATCGTTGCGCGAAAGCAATGGATCAATATTTACAGGTCGCCGGGGTATCGATATGGACCATAAACAATCAAACTAATCAACTCGAAAGACAAGCCGGGGCGGGAATTGTTACCCTGAAAGCACCCACACCGCAGCTATTGAACCATGAACTATCCCAAGTGTCTCAACAAATAATACAGGTTTCTCACCAAACCTTAGAAGTCCCACTGGTGGTAGAAGGGCGGTTAATGGGAATGATGGCTATTTGTAGTTCTAATCCATTATCTCCGCAAGTTCAGGATGTGCTAGGTTGGATTGCTAATGCGATCGCTGTGGGAATTGACCGGGTAAAAGCCCGCGAAGAATTGCAAAGCCGTAGGGAAGCCTTACTATTTCGCTTGGCTAGTCAAATCCGCAATTCCCTAGATATTGACACAATTTTGGGAACAGCAGTTCAGGAGATCCGCAGTGTTCTACAAATCGACCAATGCCATTTTTTGTGGTATTTACCCACTCAACCGAACAGACATAATTTTGCCATTACTCACGAATCGCGATCGCCTTCTTTATCAAAGGTTTTAGAAGATTACCCCTCGGATAAAATTGGCTGGTTGGCTAATAAAATCTGTAAGCGGGAAACAGTACAGGTTAATAATTTACAAGATACAACCGTTTTAGATGCAACTACCAGGGGGTTACTGGAGGAGGCGGGAATTGCTTCGGAAATTTTACTACCCCTGGAGACGCGATCGGGACAGCGGGGGGCTGTGGTCTGTAATCAATATAATAATCCTCGCGATTGGATAGATAGTGATGTAGAACTATTGCGAGCCGTAGTAGATCAATTAGCGATCGCCATTGACCAAGCGGAACTTTACGCCCAAACTAGAGCCGCCGCCTTAGCCGCCCAAACTCAAGCCTTCCACCTAAGCGAGGCTCTCCAGGACTTGCAACAAAAAGAGTCACAATTAATTCAAAGTGAAAAAATGTCTAGTTTAGGACAAATGGTGGCGGGGGTAGCCCACGAAATTAATAACCCGGTGAATTTTATTTATGGCAACCTCACCTATGCCCGCGATTATACTAAGGATATGCTGGAATTAGTCGAACTGTATCAAGAACAATATCCTGAACCTCTGGAAGTTATCCAAGAACGCATAGAGGAGATTGACCTAGACTTTTTGGTAGAGGATTTACCGAAAATCCTGTCTTCCATGGAAATGGGAGCCGATCGCATTCGCCAAATTGTTGTATCTCTGCGGAACTTCTCCCGTTTAGATGAGGCGGACATGAAGCCGGTGGATATTCACGAGGGTATTGATAGCACTTTATTGATTCTGCAAAACCGCCTGAAAGCAAAAGGTAGTAGTTCTGGTATTGAAGTGGTTAAAAAATATGGTCAACTTCCTAGGGTGGAATGTTATGCGGGACAGCTTAACCAGGTGTTTATGAATATTCTCAGCAATGCGATCGATGCTTTAGATAACCAAACAGACCCCCGTATAATCACCATTACCACCGAAGTCGTATCCATTAGCTCTGGGTCTAACTTATTTCCCCTTCCCGCTTCTGATGTAATCAAAACCACCTCAGAAGGGATCATCAAACCTCCCGAATCCAAAAGTAAACAGGTGTTGATTCAGGTTCATGACAATGGCTCAGGTATTCCCGATGATTTAAAAAATCGACTGTTTGATCCATTTTTTACCACTAAACCCGTTGGGAAGGGGACCGGACTGGGACTATCAATTAGTTACCGGATTATTGTTGAAAAGCACGGAGGAAGCCTGAAATGTATCTCACAGCCAGGCGAGGGCTGCACTTTTGCCATTCAGATTCCCATTGAACCACCCCCGGAACTCAAGCAAACTCATTAAAGTGGAAAGCCTCTGATTGCTTTGGATGTCTGGTAGATATCAGGGGCTGAAAAAAAATTTCCCAAAACACTTGACAAAACCGGGGTGAGTATTGATATGATAATAAAGCTGAGAGATTATTGGGGCGTCGCCAAGCGGTAAGGCAGCGGGTTTTGGTCCCGCCATTCGGAGGTTCGAATCCTTCCGCCCCAGTTTAGTATAAACCCTTATCCTAACAGCGATAGCGGGTTATTACTCAACCCGATAACTATGCCTAGTTACTCAAATGTTACTCACAATCTAGTCCTAGCATAGGAAAATAATTCTGTCAATAGGATGATTACTCAGTCAACAAGCACAACTTAATC
>NZ_JARPLC010000171.1:0-7978 GCF_032350395.1 Limnospira sp. PMC 289.06 | reverse complement strand
ACGATAGTAGTCAGGATAAGGGTTTAAGTTAAATGGCTCTGGCGGGATTTGAACCTGCGACCTTGGGCTTATGAGTCCCCTGCTCTAACCACTGAGCTACAGAGCCTTGTTTCTCAACGATTTATAAATATAGCACGTTTTCCTTATATATGGCAAGCGATCGCCAAAAAAAATTTTCAACCCGTCAAAGGGAAGAACAGACCAGGGGAGCAACCACCTAAGTCCGTTCTTAGCCAAGAATTGATCATTAATCCCTGGACAACAAAGCCATAGGATTGACAGCCCCATTTCCGGTGGGGTGAATTTCAAAGTGCAAGTGAGGACCTGTGCTAAACCCAGTGCTACCCATTTCGGCAATTAGCTGACCCTGGGTAACTCTCTGACCCTTGCTCACCAGAATCCGGTGATTATGAGCATAAAGGGTAACACTGCCATCAGGATGCTCTAATTCGACCAAGTTGCCATAGCCACCGCTGTTCCAACCAGAAAAGATAACCACTCCCGGAGCGGCTGCTAAGATGGGAGTACCCACCGGACCGGCAATATCAATACCTCGGTGCATTCTTCCCCAACGCCAACCGTAGCCGGAGGTTAAAATTCCCTCGGCTGGCCAAATATAGCCAGTAAACCTTGTGGAGCCTCCCGGTAGGTAAGCATCCGGGCCAAGGAGTGGCGGCAAATCCGGGGAAACAATGCGACCCAGGGTAGGGTTATGAAGTGGGTCATAAGCACTAGCCCCCATAGGAGCAGTAGCAACCAATGAGTTGGGGCTATCCTCAGAACCTGGTTCCGGGCGGCGGGAAATCTCTTGAGTAGCCCCGTCTAAGGGATTTTCCCCATAGAGATTCCTTTGATCTTCGTCGGCTCTGGGGTTAAACTGAGGATTAATCCGTTGTAGTCGTCTGGGGTTAGGTTCAGTAGCAGCGAAAACCTGATCAGCGGTTTCGGCTTTTTCCGCCTTGGCTTCGATTGCTAATTCTTCTGGTTCCTGAGAAAAGCTGACAGTTTGATAGGAATAGGTGGGTTGAGACTGTTGAGCGTGGTACTCGTTTCGCAGTCGCTCAATCTCAGTTCTCAGGCGATCGCTATAGAGTCTACTGCTGCTGTGGCGGCGATTGAGAGGGGTAAGCCTTCTCTCCTCAGCATCAGCAAGACTAAATTCCCCATTACTACTGGGTTGGGACTCACCACTAGTTGATAGATCCTTTCGTGAAGCTGTAGTTGAGTTATCAGTATAGTTAGACTCTATGACAGGGGTTTGTTGACTGAGTTCAGAGAGTTTTCTGGGCCAGATGCGATCGCCGCCATCATTTGATGTACCCAAGCGATCGCCCAAATCCACTTTCAGGCCCATAGGTTTAGTGATATCGCCAGATATTTCCGACGGGAGAACCGTAGGAGTCACAGTTTGACTCAAACGTAGTCTCACAGAAGCTCCCGGAGTATTGTCGCTAGTAGATGCTCTGTGGCTAGGAGTAGTAGTTTGGGTTCTTCCCAAATCAACTCTGGAGTTGTTTAAGTCGTGATCTGCTGTGTAACTATCTCTTGGGGATGTCAGATAGTTATTCAAACGTTTAGGAATCCTCAGTTCTTGATCAACCTTAATCAAGTGAGGGTCAGTCAAATTATTAGCTCTAATCACATCATTGACTGAGACCCCGTGAGCTTCAGCAATGCGATCGATAGTGTCTCCTGAGCTGACCTTATAGACCACCGAAACCGACTGATTGGGGTCAGAGTCAATCACCAACGTACCCGGAACCCGATTAAAGGAACTGATGTCAGTTTCCCTAATTGTCTCCCTCACCGCGTTGCTAACCTGGGAAGGTTGAGAAAAACGAGGGCTAGGGGCAGTATTTTCCGTAACATCAGAGCTAGAGCTATAGGAGTCTGAACCGCTAAGGCTATTTCCCCCCACCCTTTCGATGGTGTCAAACTGATTGGGGAAAGGTTTGTCTTCAGATTTTGATAAAGACGGTTCCGAGACAACCACAGACCCTGGCTGGGCTTGCTCTTGGGCTTGAGTCTCGTTTTCCTGATGGTCAATAACTGCTGCTGGTTCTACTGGGGTTGTCGAACCCATAGACCTAGAATTAGATTCTGTCAGGTTTCGCAGAATGGATGGTTGCCAATCTGATGAATCAGATACTGAGTCGCCGTTTTGATTAAATGCAGCTTGATTAGAAGAAGACTGCATGGCTTTGGTGCTATCGGCTGTTAGTGACTCAGTAGCAGCACTACCCCCTTCGGGAAACAGAAGACCTGATGCAATCGCTAAACCCAAGAACGCAGCAGAGGTTTTTACCCGGCTCCGACTGGGGACTGTGACCTGTTGTGTAGTTTCCAAGTTCATATCTGTCTCATTGGCACCCGTAACAACAGGTTGATTGTTGTGTGGAACTGTTCCTTTCAAAGAACGACCTCCTATGGAGAAGCGCTTAAACTGTACCTTGGGGCTGGTTTTCCTCAGTTATCTGTATTTAACACGGCTTTAAGCAGAACCTGCGATTACAGTAACTGATAAGTGATATTTATCATGCTGATTACATGAGGCCCACCACTGCCAGCCATATTGATTAGGTCAGATTACCTTGCTTTTTGAATTTCGACAAGCCACCTTTACCCATCAATTACCCCAAGTTTGAGAGTGTGAGTTAACTATCTAGCAATTCCCTTTATGTCATAGATAAAAGACAGTTTGTAGGAAATGCAGATTGGGAATCCGCTGATCCCGAATCAGACTTTACACCATCTACCTCCAAAAACACAATGCCCTCAGACCAGTGTTTTGTTGGTTAACAACTGTAGCCGGGTGGTTTGAATAATATACTCAAGTACCCAACAACTTTATATATCAATCCTTACGCCGACTTTACCCTCTCACCCAGACATCCTTTGATTTATCACAAAAATCTATCGGAAGACATAGAGCTACTCCTCCAGTAGGATATAATCAAAACTTATGTTTGGGGGCAGAGATTAAGCCAGCAAACCTAGTTGTCGGCGGGCTTCAAACAATCCTACAGCGGCACTAACGGAGAGGTTCAGGCTGCGGACATTGGGTTGAGACATGGGGATGTAGACGGTAGCTTGACAGAGGGCTAGAACTTCTGGAGGGAGCCCTTCTGTCTCGCTACCAAACAGCAGCCAATCATTTTCCTGAAATGGAAAGGACACATAATTCTGTTTTCCACGGGCGCTAAATCCGACCCAGCGGCCCCCTAATGGTTGGTGAAAGGCTCGGAAATCCTCTATATGGGTATGGTATTTCAGCGGTACATAGGGCCAGTAGTCTAGTCCGGCCCGTTTCAGATAGCGATCGCTAATTTCAAATCCCAGGGGACCCACCAGATGCAATGGTGTTTGGGTAGCCGCGCAGGTGCGGGCAATATTCCCTGTATTTTGGGGGATTTGAGGATTAACTAGAACGAGTTGGGGCATAGTCGATCGCATGAAATAGCCAGGAATTTAGCTGCCAGAAGTCAATACTATATCATTCCCAACTTCTGAGGGGAAAGCCACATTTCCATAGCTTTTTTTTATATTTCCTCCCCGGCTGGGGACATAAGATATATTAATAGGTCTTTTGCATTAACCCACTAGGTAACCAGTAATTGACATAATTTATCTTCAAGTTCCTGTTCCTGTTCATAAGCATCAGCGATCGCCTTTTTGATAATACTGCGGGTATCCATGCCACTTTCATACTGTTTAAGCCACTGTCCGGCGCTGTTTCCCTCCCGCAGAATCTTTTTGAGGGGAGACAGAAAACAGCTAAAACCGCGCTGTTTAGCCAGTGGCCACACTTCTGCATAGAGATTTTCGATCCAATCGCGGGCTAAAATACTACTGCCATCTTTCCAGTGTCTCAGGTTAGCGTCGAGACTCCGGTGGGCGACTGCTTCCTCATTAGCATCTGCGATCGCCACTAATTCCTGATTGCGGGTGTTGGCTGGTAGGCTACTCAATTCCAGGGGGTCTAGGTTGGGAGTCTCCATCAGTTGCCATAACCTCGCCTCTAGGAGGGCTGTAGTCGCCAGCAAGGCTATGGGATTCACTATTAGGTCACAAATCCTTAATTCCAGGCGATTGAGGCTGTAGGGGCGACGGACACCGTTAGGACGCACCGAACACCACAGGTGTCGCACATTTCTCATAGATCCAGCTTCGAGTTGTTCATTAGTCCACTGGATATAATGAGAATGACTTTCAAACAGGGGAACGTGGCGGGGAGTTTTGGGGAACAAATGCCACCTATGGGAGTGATAGCCCGTGGGTTTACCGTCCAAAAAGGGAGAGGAGGCGCTGAGGGCTAGGTACAATGGCGCTTCTACTCGCACTAGGCGCACCGCACGCATTAGCACTTCCGGATCATCAATACCGATGTTAATATGGATGCTGGCGGTAACTACATCAGTTCCGTAGGTTTCCTGAATGTAGGCATGATAGGGGTTGTTGGGGTCAGAACGGTAAAAGCGCCGACTGTCGCCCAGAGACAGGGTGCTACCTGGTATAATGGTGTAGTTGCCAAGTTGGTGCAGGTATTGTCGCAATTGTTGCCGAGGTTTTACTAAAGCGCAAAGGGAGCGATCGTAACTGCAAATTGGGGCGGTTATATACTCCACATTACGAGTATCTGGTTCTCGGACAAACCCATCAAGATTTTTGACTATCTTATCGGAAAAACCTACTATATCCCCTTGGGGTGTACCCGTGTACATTTCCACTTCAAAGCCTTTGGGTAGTAACACTTTTGTGCCTCACTTAATTTAGATTAACGTAAACTAGGATAGAGTCTAGGGAGTGAGTGTTAACTAGATTCTAGCATTGATTCGGAGTTCCAAGGAAAAATACTTTCCGATTCGGAAAAGTTAAAAATATAGTCATAATCAAATTCGAGGGCATGGATATGTCTAGTTACCGAAAAGCCACAGTCAACAATTTGGTCAGTGGTAAAAGTGGCCATGATTAAAGCCATCAGTTTGGCATGACTTACCTCCGGTGCTTTCACAAAATAATCCCGTTTGGCAAAAAAGACTTTTTCATCTTTAGGCACAACCAGGCGATTAAGGCGGTGAGCATATTGGATAGGTTTAATATATTTTTTGATGAATTCATCCTGGTTTTTTTGCAATCTCGCTAGTCTTTCGTGTTGTTGCCAACTCATTTTGAACATAATTTTAATCAATTCAAAGCCGACAATATAATTAAAAACGTTCTCTTTTTCTTTGGTGCTGACTACTAATTTTAAAGCTGATTCCAAGTAGATATCTGGCTGACATCTAGCATCTTGGGCGGAGTGTATATAGAACTGACGGATATATTTTCTGAGGACGACTTCCGTTAAGGGTGTAGTGACTTTAAACCAGTTAAAGTATCTTTGAATGCGATTAATTGAGTCGATATCTTCCAGTAATTTAGACACTAAGCCATCGGCGGTATAATCATCTAAAAATTGTGCTTGCTTTTCGGGTTGGGAAGCACAGAAGATATAACATAAAGATAGTAAATAGCGTCGCTGTTCCCAAGGCAAACTTTCCGCCCATTCTTGGGCTTTGGGAGGTAGTTTATCAAATAAAATGTTATTTTTGAGAGGGGCTAAAATGTCAGCGTTTGATTCTAGTTTCATAGTAGTTGTGTCCCACTGTCGGTTTTTTGATATTAGCTGACAGCAATTCTAAGCCACTGCATCACTGGAGACATTGTTACCATTTTAACAGGGGCGATCGCCATTTACAAACCATCCGCAACTGGGGCAACTTTGGGGGGGGGAAATCCTATATCGAAACTTATGATCGCTGCCAATTACGTCTCAAAATTTTCTGGACTGCCAACACCAGTACGATCGCCACTGTTATCGCCCCCAATATAGGCAGAGAAATCGCCAATACTGATAAGATCATAGCGCAGAGCAACTCCATTGTGGATACCAATGGATTAGCCAAGCCTCCGGTTGCCATAGTAGAGGCCACACGGGTAATACCCATTAACATCTCAATAATTCCGGCTGATCCAGCCCCCAAAATTATAGAGACTGTCCACATCCACCGAGGTTCCATCTCTGGTAAAAATGCAGCTACAATCAAAGTAGCCACCACCATAGCGATCGGTGCTTCCAGGATATCTAAAGCGTGATCTACTCCGGGCATAAAATAGACGATCGCCTCTACAGCTAACAGAGTAGCCACCGCTATTAACCCCGTCTCGGTCCCCAAAATCTCTAAGTCAGGGGGTAGGTCAAAATCGCCGTATATGGCGGCAGTGCTTAAAATTACCGGGGGTACAAATATTCTAAACCCGCAGGCCGCACCTAAACCAACCCCGCAAAAAATCCCTAACAGATAATTTATCATCATCATATTTTCAGTTTATTACTATGATCCAATTACAGGCGATACTGGCGATAAACGTCCGTAGCGGCGCGGTGTAGCAGGGAATGGCGGTAAACCAAGCCCTGCATATCTTCACAGTAACCACCGCCAATAATTCCCGCCACCGGATATCCCATTCCCACACAGGTGGACAAAACTTGCATTTCCCGCCGCCATAACCCAGAGTCAGTTAGGGCTAATTTTCCTAAGCGATCGCCAATATGGGGATCTACCCCTGCATCATAGATCACTAGATCCGGGCGAAATTCCGTAAGTAAGTCCGGTAAATGACTGGCTAGAATTTGCAAATATTCTTCATCTTCCATACCCACAGCTAGGGGGATATCGCGATCGCTTGTTTGTTTTTTAGCCGGAAAGTTGGCTTGACAGTGCATTGAAAAGGTAAACACATGGGGGTTATCTTGGAAAATTACCGCCGTTGCGTCCCCCTGGTGTACATCAAGATCCACAATCAGGATTTTTTTGGCTAGTCCTAATTTTTGCATGACACAGGCAGCGATCGCCATATCATTAAATATACAGAAACCAGATCCATAGTTAGGGAAGGCGTGGTGAGTCCCTCCGGCGGTGTTGCAGGCGAGACCGTGAGATAATGCCAATTTAGCGGTTAATATCGCCCCTCCCACCGCGATACAAGTCCGTTGGGCTAATGCCGGACTCCAGGGGAGACCTATGCGACGTTGGGCTTTTGGGTCTAATGTACCCTCACAATAACCCTTTACATAGTCCCGGTGGTGGACTAATTCGATCCACTCAGTGGGTGGCAGTTTGGGTAGGTGAAGTTGCGATCGCCTAATTACCCCTTCTTCTAGCAACATATCACAAAGTAACCCAAATTTCGGCATCGGAAAACGGTGTCCTGGTGGCAAGGGCGCTACATAGTCAGGATGAAAAACAATCGGCAAATTCATCAATCAGTGCATATCCAGGTTGTACAATCTAACTAATATTAAATTCAACTAGAGACAATTAACATGGATACCACAATTATTTGGGAGTCCGGCAGCAGCAACCCTGATAATGCCAATAACCTGGAAGTTATCCGAGAATGGTGGGCTAACCTCAAGAATATTAAAATCGACTGGCAACAGCGACTTATGGCAGAGGATACCGACCCCAGTCAGTTAAACTGGGAACCCCAAAAGTTTGACGAAAATTTTGTTATTTGTAACCCCGAAATTAGGGGAATCACCATTTTTTGGAGTAAACCAAACAGCGCAGACCAACGTAGTATCACCCCCCGAAAATTATTCCTTGACATTGACCACCAACAGCTTTATATTTTCTCTCAATCTCAACAGCAACTGGTGCTTAAAGTTAGTATTCCTGAACTGAAATATGACACTGTAAACCTAGAAAATCCTCATATTGCTGTTGGCAATAATGGCTTAATGATACTATTTAGAGACCAGGCACAATTATTGGATGTTAAAGTAATTCTGACCCCCGAAAAATTACAGCAACTCAAGCAAAAATTAATTTAATAATTGACAATTATTAATTGTAGGGGCGGGTTCCGCCGTCAATTTGGCATCCCCACCAGGATATAAATAAACCCGCCCCACCGCCGTCAATTTGGCATCCCC
>NZ_JARPLC010000170.1:0-8048 GCF_032350395.1 Limnospira sp. PMC 289.06 | reverse complement strand
GCTATCGCTGTCAGGATAAGGGTTTATACTAAACTCCCCGGGTAGGATTCGAACCTGATACATAGCCTATAACCCCTATTCTACCGTTACTTAGGTGTTACTCAAAACCATAGCAGGATCTATCAATCTGTAGCCATAAAATAACCCCTAGGGGTTTAATCTAGGGGTGTTAATTTATGAAAGGTTGACGATTAGATTAATCTATCTGATAGATAACTCTGAGAAATGCCTTAGCTTCTGGAGTGTCAACATCAAACCCTAACGCTGTTAACCGTTCTATGGCTACGTTCAATGGTATAGGTAACTTAGAAACCCCTTTGAGAACTTCTAAGGTAGCGTCAATGCCTTCTGTCTTGTATTTACCTTCATTAACGATTGTGCTATGTCCCATAAGTCTAGCTCGTAACTCGATAGGTAATCCATACTTTTCACCTAACAGGTTGTACAGCCTACGAAAAGCATATTTCTGGGTTACCGGGCATTTCATAGAGAAAATTGTGTGGGTAAACTTTTTGTCAAAGCCTCCAGCTATGGTTTTGGGTTGACTGCCTTTTTTCGGGCTATATTCTGGTAACAACGGCCGTTTCAATTCTAGGAAATCAAACATTTCGGGACTGGGAATTGGGGCTACAACCCTTCCCCCTGTTTTGATACTCACTTTCCGACCTTCTGCGTCAGTAAAGTAAACATAGTCACCTAGCACCAAGTAATTGTCTTGATTATCGGGGTCTGACAGTGCTTTGATAGTGATACCATCATCCGTTACAAATGGCTTAGTTAGATTAACTGCGGCGGCTATCTCGGTAGGTCTTAACCCGTACATTACTGCCATACCAGTCACCCATAACCAGTTATGTCGAGATGATTGATGTTGAGGGCTTTTAACAGTATAGGCTTCTTGTTTGGCGCTATACCACCAATCCTTAAAGGCATCAATGCTTATACGCTGTTTCTTTCTGAATTGCGTTTGTTTGGCGTTAATAGGTTCAAGTTTTTTAAGTAAGTGTTCTTTGTTAGGTGATTTCTCAGCTATGGCTTTTAAGATGTAGTAACGTTCCTTGAAGGTTTTGGAGCCTACTAATTGTTCTCCATTCTGCAAGGGAATATATAGCATAGCCTTGAAACTCTCCCAGCTAGGATATTCATCCCAGTTAGGGAACAGCCTGAAATATGCCCCTTTAGTAGTGTCGTAAGACGCTAAGTCACTAGCGATATCGCGAGAACGTTTCCTTCCTGTGTTGCGGTTGTAACCCGCAAAATACTCATCCTCTAGTTGTTGGAATATTTCCCGATAGGTTATCAGATTATCCTCAATCTGGTTCTTTCCTGAGATAGTCGCATCGTACCAGTTCCAGAACTCACTAGCGCTAGTGATAGTCCCTAGGGCTTCTGATACCAGTTTAGCTTTCTTAACCCCGTCTATCACCCCTTGAGGTGTACACTCAAGATTAGCTGTCTTGGGTAGCCGTTTCCCGGTAGGTGGTTGCTTAAACTGCAATAGTAGGTTGTACCTAGTCCCGGTCTTTTGTAACTTGAGTGTCACTCCTTTGGGACATTCCCCTTTAAAGTCTTGATAGGCTTTCAGGAACCTAGCATAGCCCCCGTCATAGTTACCCTTTCCCCCTACTGTAGGGGTATCAGTAGCGTTACTCATTTTTTACTCACTTGTTATCCTGCTATGGTTTTGAGTAACACCTAAGTAACGGTAGAATAGGGGTTATAGGCTATGTATCAGGTTCGAATCCTACCCGGGGAGTTTTTTCCAAAAATACGGCATTAAATGCGATCGCCGGCCATAGCCTTAACCGGATATCCTACCCAATTACTCGCCTGATTGGAGGTGCGTTCGGGGAGGGAGACATTTTTCGTTAGGTTGCTGTGGTAAAATGCGATCGCCCCATGGCCAAAATTATAGCAGCCAGAACCTTTCACTAAAGCATTATTATTTATGTTCGATGCCCTTTCTGAACGTTTAGAGTCCGCCTGGAAAAAACTCCGGGGTCAGGACAAAATTACAGAATCCAATATCCAGGAAGCTCTGAAAGAAGTTCGTCGCGCCCTATTGGAAGCGGACGTTAACCTGATGGTAGTTAAAGATTTTATCAAAGAGGTTGGCGTTCAAGCCCAGGGTTCGCAAGTAGTATCCGGCGTGAAACCCGGTCAACAGTTTATCAAAATTGTTCACGATGAGTTAGTCAAAGTCATGGGGGAAAGCAATGTTCCCCTGGCTGAAGCCCAACAACCACCAACCATCGTGTTAATGGCGGGTTTGCAGGGAACTGGTAAAACCACAGCTTCGGCTAAGTTAGCCTTGCACCTACAAAAAGAGAATCGCAGCAGCCTGTTAGTAGCTACGGACGTTTACCGACCAGCAGCTATTGACCAGTTAATGACTCTGGGGAAACAGATAAATGTTCCCGTATTCGAGTTAGGGAAAGATGCCGACCCGGTAGAAATTGCTCGCCAGGGTATTGAGTACGGCAAAGCCCAGGGTATTGATACAATTATCATTGATACGGCTGGTCGGTTACAAATTGACCAGAATATGATGGCGGAACTGGCTCAAATAAAGGAGACGGTTCAACCTCACGAGACCTTGTTAGTAGTTGATGCCATGACGGGTCAGGAAGCGGCTACCCTGACTCAGACCTTTAATGACCGAATTGGCATTACTGGTGCTATCCTCACTAAAATGGACGGGGATAGTCGCGGCGGCGCGGCTCTGTCAATTCGGCGTGTTTCTGGGGCTCCGATTAAGTTTGTCGGGGTGGGGGAAAAGGTGGAAGCTCTACAACCTTTTTACCCGGAACGTATGGCATCGAGAATTTTAGGGATGGGTGACATCCTCACATTGGTGGAAAAGGCTGAGGAAGAGTTTGATATCGCCGATGCTGAGAAGATGCAGGAGAAGATTTTAGAGGCTAAGTTTGACTTCACGGATTTTCTCAAGCAGACCCGGTTGATGAAAAATATGGGGTCTTTGGGGGGGTTGGTTAAACTGATTCCGGGGATGAATAAAATTTCTCAGGAGCAGTTGGACGCGGGGGAAAGCCAACTGAAACGCTCGGAAGCTATGATTAATTCTATGACTATTGAGGAGCGTAAGAATCCTGAGTTGCTGTCCAATTCGCCGTCAAGACGTAAGCGGGTGGCTAAAGGGGCTGGATATGCTGAGAAGGATGTGATGCGTTTGGTGAGCGATTTTCAGCGGATGCGGAGTTTAATGCAACAAATGGGTAGGGGTCAGTTTCCCGGTATGGGAATGCCGGGTATGGGAATGCCGGGTATGGGAATGCCGGGTATGGCTGGCGGTAAGAAGAAGAAGAAAGCCAAAAAGAAAAAGGGTTTTGGTCAACTGTGACTGTGGGAGTTTACTTTTGCTGGGTTCTGGGAATGCTATAATAGTAAGTTCCCCCATTCTTCCCCGATTCAGAGGCGGATTTGGTGGTCAGTCTGTCCTAGACTGCTACAATAGCTTAAAATTGATAAGGAGAGTTGATTAGATCCAAATGATCAAACTGAGATTAAAACGTTACGGTAAGAAACGAGAAGCTAGTTATCGGATTGTGGCGATAGATAGTCTGTCGCGTCGTGAAGGTCGTCCCCTGGAAGAGTTGGGTTTTTATAACCCCAGAACGGATGAAACTAGATTGGATACCCCGGCTATTATTCGACGGCTGAAACAAGGGGCTCAACCTACTAGAACTGTGCGTAACATTCTGCAAAAAGCCAATGTATTTGAACAACTCAAGTCCGGAGTCATCGCTGAACCCAGCACCGCAGAACCTGTCAGTCAATCCTAATTATGGGGAGTTGGTACGATTCTTAGTTAGCCCGTTTTTGGGGTCGCCAGAGGCGCTGCGGGTTGATTGTGAGCGATCGCCAGCTCACCGCAAAATTTGGGTGAGATTGGCTTTTGAGGCGGAAGATAAGGGCCGTGTCTATGGTCGTTCGGGACATAATATCCAAGCGATTCGTAATGTTCTATCTGCGATCGCTAGAGTGGCTGGAGAATCGGTGTATTTAGATATTTACGAAGACAGTCCTACCCCAGGTCGCCCTCCCAGGGTTTCAGGAAACCGTCCGTCTCCGAAACGTACCAGCCGCCCTACTCGTCCATCCGCCCCTAGGGGACCAATTCATCGAGACGGATAGTTTTCTGTTGCTAAGGAAAGCGACGTGAGGATCGCCTGTCTGTCGCTTTCCCGATTGATTGTCCTGTATTGGTCTGGTGTATAGATAATGTTTGGTGATACTTTGAATGACTGAGCGATTGACGATTCAGTTACCTACTATCGAAAGTGCGATCGCCTTGGGGGGTTATCAAGAGGATAATCTAAAAACTCTGTCTAAACAAACTGGAACTCAGATAGTTTTGCGGGGTCAAGATTTGCTGATTAGTGGTACGACTAAACAGGTGGAATTGTGCCGAGTTTTGATAGAATCCCTCAAACCTTTTTGGGAAAATGGTAAAACTATCACAGACCCCGATATTCTGACGGCTCGTCATGCTATTAATACCCACCAAGAAGCTAATCTGCGGGAACTTCAGCAGGATGTTTTAGCGAGAACTCGCCGAGGTCAGGATATACGCGCTAAAACTTTCCGTCAGCGCCAATATATTCAAGCTATCCGTACCCATGATTTGACTTTTTGCATTGGACCAGCGGGAACTGGTAAAACTTATCTAGCAGCAATTATCGCGCTTCAGGCGTTACTTTCTGACCAATACGAAAGGTTAATCCTTACCCGTCCAGCGGTGGAGGCGGGGGAGCGTCTAGGCTTCCTTCCGGGAGATTTGCAGCAAAAGGTTAATCCTTATTTGCGACCTCTTTATGATGCGATTTATGAGTTGGTAGACCCAGAAAAAGCGGCTAATTTGATGGAAAGGGGAGTTATTGAAGTTGCACCTATTGCTTATATGCGAGGACGTACTCTCAATAATTCTTTTGTGATCCTTGATGAGGCGCAAAATACGACTCCTGGACAGATGAAAATGGTGCTGACTCGTTTGGGGTCGCGATCGCGCATGGTGGTAACGGGTGATATTACCCAGACCGATCTACCCATAAATCAATCTTCGGGGTTGACAGTTGCCCTCAAGATTCTGCAAAATATTGAAGGGATTGCTTTTTGCGAGTTTTCTCAGGCGGATGTGGTGCGGAATCCTCTGGTTCAGCGGATTGTCGCCGCCTATGAACGACATGAAAAATAAATTACTATTGCTGGATAGGTAATAGCTGAAAATAACTATGGCTGATTTAAAAGAGTTGTTAGAGTCTTGCGAAAGTTTGGGAACTTTGCGGTTAATTGTGACCAGTAGTGCTGCGGTTCTGGAAGTTAAAGGGAAAATTCAAAAGCTATTTTATGCAGAACTTCCTAAAGGAATGTATGCTAATATGCACAGTGATTTGTTTGAATTTCACCTAAATATTGACCAAATTAAAGCGGTGAAATTCGAGACAGGAGAAGCGAAGCGCGGGAATTTTACTACCTATGCGATTCGGTTTTTAGATGCTGAAAATCAACCGGCTTTAAGTGCTTTTTTACAATGGGGAAAACCGGGAGAATATGAACCGGGACAGGTGGAAGCCTGGGAGGGTTTGCGGGCTAAATATGGCGACCACATACAATTCTAATTCCCCTGGGTTGGGGGGGTGAAAGGAGGTGGAACCCAACACGGACCATTCCGGGAAACGGAGGTGGTAGGTTTGGCGGCGCTTGACTCACAAAATAGGTTGATGTGGGTGGCGTTAATCAACAAACGGGGAGGGTTCCTAGGGGTTTCCCAGAGGAGGAATGACGATATAGCTGTGGTTATGGGTTAACTTCGTATTTGGCTAAGTCGGCTTTTACCTGTTCCAAAAATTGACGCGATCGCTCTAAATCAGCCTTAGCACGTTCGAGCCTTTCAGATGATACGACAGTGGCGGATTCGGAAACTTGAGCCGATTCAGGAGTTTGGAATCGCACCTGTCCGATAGTAATAATACTATCATCCCGCAAAATTGCCTGTACAGTGAGTTCATTTTCTCCCGAAAATTCCCCCAAATCAATGCTTTCTTTAAAGCCACTAATACTGGCGGTTGGTGCGTCTGGGTAAACCCTGGCGACATCAGGACGAGAATCACTGACGGAAATAGTTTTAACAATCTTTTCCCCCTGTAGGACTTCCACAGCAATAGCGGGGGAAGTTTTACCCAATACCCAACCGGAAAACTCGACTTGGGAAGAGTTAAGTTTAGCTTCGGCTTGGGGTCTATCAATCATAAAACCCAGCAGGGACTCACAGTCCTCTTTAGGGACTAAGACAACTTCCAGAATGTGAACTTCTTTGTTTTTAGCCATTAGTAAATAGTTAATCAAAAATCAGAGGTGTCAGCACAGACTGTTGTATCATATCATATCTATAATATGGTATTATGGCGATCGCTCCTGTTGTGCTTGGACCATCATTCTGACTATATCAGGCATTTTAAACTTAGCCTCCCATCCTAACTGATGTTTAGCCTTGGCGGGGGAGGCGCGACCGACAGCGATATCTGTGGGACGGTAGAGGCTTTGGTCAGTTTCGACAAAATCTTCCCAGTTTAGACCGACACAATCAAAAGCGGTTTTGACAAAATCCTGGAGAGAGTAAGTTTCCCCGGTAGCGATCGCATAATCATCGGCTTGTGACTGCTGAAGCATCAAATACATAGCCTCGACATACTCAGGAGCCCAACCCCAATCTCGCTGCACGGAGATTCTACCCAAATATAGTTTATCCTGATTTCCAGAGGCGATCGCACAGGCTCCATGAATAATTTTCTGAGTCACAAACCGGGGGGGTCTCAGGGGCGACTCATGGTTAAATAGTATTCCAGAACAAGCAAATAAACCATAGGCTTCCCGATAGTTAGCGACTTCCCAAAAGGCGGCGGACTTAGCGACTGCGTAGGGACTGCGAGGACGAAAGGGGGTATTTTCATCAGCGGGTTCGCCGTAGGTATCACCAAAACACTCACTAGACCCAGCATTATAGAGTTTAATAGGTGCGCCAGTAAATCGGATCGCTTCTAAGAGGTTGAGGGTTCCCCCGGCGATACTATCGAGGGTTTCCACAGGTTGGTCAAAGGATAGACCAACGGAACTCTGACCCGCCAAGTTATAGACTTCCTGTGGTTCAACCTGGGTCAAAACTTGAAGAACACTACGAAAGTCGGTGAGAGACATGGAAGATAATTTCACTCGGTCATAAATTCCCAACCTTTTCAAGTTCCGAAATGAGGACATCTGAGCATCGCGGGAAGTACCATATACGGCATAGCCTTTATCTAACAGCAGTGAGGCTAAATAAGCCCCATCTTGTCCAGATATTCCACAAATTAGCGCTTTTTTCATATACCGGGGTGGTTCAGACTACCAAATACAGATAATAACCGAATCATCATTCTAGTCCATAGGGTGCGTCAGAGGGATAACCTATCGGGTCAACGGCCAATTTGGTTCATCTGACGCACCACCCATATCGTGGTCAAGAAACCCGGTTTCTCAAAGAAACCGGTTTTCTCAGGGGAAACGGTGGGGCGGGTTTACCACAACCTGGGTGGGGAATTGAGAATTGACGGCCGAGGCGCGCCCCTACAATTAATAATTAATAATTATCACCCTCGTAGGGTGCGTCAGAGGGATAACCTATCGGGTCAACGGCCAATTTGGTTCATCTGACGCACCACCCATATCGTGGTCAAGAAACCCGGTTTCTCAAAGAAACCGGTTTTCTCAGGGGAAACGGTGGGGCGGGTTTACCACAACCTGGGTGGGGAATTGAGAATTGACGGCCGAGGCGCGCCCCTATAATGAATAATTAATAATTATAGCACAAGACAGAACAGTTAGGACGTATAATGGCAAGGATATCTACATAAGACCCAAAATGCCAGCCCCCTACAGTTACGACCTTAGACAAAAAGTTATTAATGCAATTGAACTAGACGGTATACCCAAAACCGAAGCCAGTCAAGTTTTCCATGTCAGCCGGAACACTATCAATCTCTGGCTGCAAA
>NZ_JARPLC010000169.1:0-8052 GCF_032350395.1 Limnospira sp. PMC 289.06 | reverse complement strand
CCCAGGCGGTTATTTCGGGTATTGCAACCCTATTTCATGCCTGAACGTCTCGCACACTTTTAGTTTAGCATACTGCCTAAAGCATCGTTTATCGTCGGGGTAAGGAGCGATCGCGCCGTTGGGGTTTGGGTGATGAGGGTAGAGCGATCGCGCCGTCCCTTGGCTCATTGGAAAAACATCTCAGCCAAGGATTGACAATTTTTTAGCCCATCAATATCTGAATACCCAAAATCTTCTGTATAGAGAGTCCAAGTGGGTAAAACTGTGTACCAAACTTGTTGCAAATCTCCAATCCTCATCGTTTTTTCGTGCATGGGCAGTCCTAAATCTGCCCGCCTACGTCTTTAAACTTCTCAACAAACGCCGAGATTTTCTGGAAAACGCTCTGCTTTTTGGTTTTGTATTGTGGATTAAGCGGACTCATTTTAGGCAGTGTTGAATTTAACTCAGTCCCATTCTCGCTGGCAAACTCGCGTTTTAGTGAGGCACTGATATAGCGCTTGGCTTCTGCCTCATTCAAGCCCTCTGAACGAATCAATTCCTCTGCTTCGCGGGCTTGCTCGGCTTGGGCAAATTGGAAGAACGTATCAATGATGCTGGCTTTATCGGCCATCTCATCGAGATTAGTTTGATTGATAAAATCCACAATCAGGCTCTCTTTCGCTCGATTGCCCAAGCTAGCCCGAATCAAGCGGCGCACTTCTTGGATCAATTCATCCTTACTTTTATTCTTCTTATTCTGCTGAAAAATTAGCTCAAGAATGTAATCTAGGTTGATCTCTTGGGATTTCAGCAAATCTACTTCAAACACCACGTCATCCCAGTCGATGGTAGAGGTTTCTTTTTCGCGGCTTACTTTTGCTTGGCGTAGCCAGTCGCGGATATCGTTGTAGGTGGAACGGTAATCTTGAATGGTGCGCTCGGTAGGAATCTTGATGGCTTGCAGGGCTGTCAGGTCTTCATCACTTAAATAGTGGTCTGCTTTAAAGGCTTCAACCGCTGCTGGGTCATTTGTATCGACCTGCTGCAAGGCTTTTAGGTTGGCAAATTCATCGTAGTTTTGCAGCACATTTTCAACCCGCAAATATTCACCAAACAGCTTGGCAAAGTCTTTTTTGTCTTTTTCTAAGACAATTTCGTCGGGGTTGGGAAAACGCTGTTCTAATTCTGCCACCACCTCGATAAAGCCACGCCGTGCTTCACCCGTGACCACATCGGTAAAGCCGCCCATATATTCCTGATAGCTTTTTTCCAGCACCACGTTTTTGGTGTTTTTATCGCCAAATAGGGTAATGGTGTCAATGGTGGCTTGTTCTAAATTGCGGAAGGTGACGATATTGCCAAAGGTTTTGGTGGCATCATAAATGCGGTTGGTGCGGGAATAGGCTTGTAGTAACCCGTGATAGCGCAGGTTTTTGTCTACAAATAGGGTATTGAGGGTCGGCGCATCAAATCCTGTTAGGAACATCCCCACCACGATCAGCAGGTCGATTTCTTTGGCTTTGACTTGCTTAGCTAAATCGCGGTAGTAGTTTTGAAAACCGTTGCTATCGACGCTGAAGTTAGTTTTGAACAGGGCGTTATAGTCGCTAATTGCCGCACTTAAAAATTCTTTGGCGCTGCTGTTCATGGCGGATACGTCGAAGCTTTCATCCGAAATTTCACCCACGGTTGCTTGTTCTTCATTGGCGGCGAAGGAGAAAATGGTAGCAATTTTAAGGGGGCGATCATGATCTTTTTACAATTGTTTAAAGGCTTCATAATACAGCTTGGCTGCGTCCACACTGCTGACAGCAAAGAGGGCATTAAAGCCTTTGCCGCCTGCTTGCAAGCGGTGGGTTTTTTGGCGAAAGTTACTGAGGATGTATTGGGCAATTTCGCGGATGCGATCGGGGTGTAACAGGGCTTGTTTGTTTTCGGCGGCGCTCAGTTTTTGCTGGTCTTGCTCCGTTTCAATCGCTTTGAACTTGGGACGAACATCGTTGTAGTCCACCTTGAACTTCAGCACTTTTTCATCACGGATCGCGTCCGTGATTACATAGGAATGCAATTCACGACCAAAGACGCTGGCGGTGGTGTCTGCGCCCAGGGCGTTTTGCGGAAAAATGGGCGTGCCAGTGAATCCAAACTGATAAAACCGTTTAAATTTTTTCCGTAAGTTCTTCTGCGCCTCACCAAACTGGCTGCGGTGGCATTCATCAAAAATAAACACGACTTGCTTTTTATAGATGGCTAGGTCGCTTTCGGTTTTCATCAGGTTATTGAGTTTGTCGATCGTGGTAACGATGATTTTATTGTCATCTTTCTCCAGATTACGCTTCAGCCCCGCAGTGCTGTCAGAGCCATTCACGCTATCGGGCGAAAAGCGTTGATATTCTTTCATGGTTTGGTAGTCGAGGTCTTTGCGATCAACCACAAAAAACACTTTGTCGATAAAATCTAGCTCCGTCGCCAGCCGCGCGGCTTTGAAGCTGGTTAGGGTTTTGCCGGAGCCTGTGGTGTGCCAGATACAGCCGCCGCCCTCAAGACGGATCCAGTGTTTGGCTTGGTAGGCGCTGTTGATTTTCCATAAAATGCGCTCGGTGGCCGCAATCTGGTAGGGGCGCATCACCAGCAAGGTGTTATTTACATCAAACACGGAATACTTCAACAGGACACTGAGGAGGGTGTTTTTCTCAAAAAAGGTGGCGGTAAAGTCTTTCAGGTCTTTAATCAGGGTGTTATCCGCTTTCGCCCAGTGCATGGTGAAGTCAAAGCTATTTTTATTGCGCTGGGTGGTGTTGGCAAAGTAGCGGGTATTGGTTCGGTTGGAAATAACAAACAGTTGCAAATATTTATAGAGGGAATGTTCGGCGTTAAAGCTTTCTTTGCTGTAGCGATGGATTTGGTTAAAGGCTTCACGAATTGCCACGCCGCGTTTTTTGAGTTCGATTTGCACGAGGGGCAAGCCGTTGACTAAGATGGTGACATCGTAGCGGTTGGCTTGGGTCCCCTTTTGTTCAAATTGTTCGATCACTTGTACTTTGTTGCGGGGAAGGTTCTTTTTGTCCAGCAGGTAGATGTTTTGAATGCGACCATCATCAAATACAAAATCATGGATATAGTTTTCATGGATTTTGCGGGTTTTATCAATAATGCTGTCGCCGGGTTTATCTAAAAAGGTTTCTACAAAGCGCTGCCATTCGCTATCGGTAAACTGCACATGATTGAGGGTATGCAACTGCTCGCGCACGTTGGGTAACATGGCTTGCGGGTTGGTTAATTTAGGCAGGTAATGATAGCCTTGATTAACTAAATCCCGAATAAATTCGCGCTGTAAATCGCTTTCGCTTTGGTAACTATCGCTCTGCGGTATTTTGGTGTATTGATCCAGAATGATAAAGTTATTGGATTCGGCAATGGTGTTGTAGTGGGTCATTGTTTCTTGTCCTCCAAAAACGTTTACTCTGCTAGTCTTTCCCTTACTTTAACTTGTAACACCATTGGCAACACAATCCTTAGCATCTATTCCACAGACTACGGGACAAATTCAAACTCGGCTTCTAAAATAAATTGGTATAATAGACAGACCCAATGAAAAATGTGTTGTTCTGTTTAGACGGTATAACCATGACAAATCAAGAAATTCTAGATGATTTTTTGTCTTTGCCTGCTGAAGCACAAAACCAAGTAGTCAGCCTCATCATTTTTTTGAAACAGAAGTATATATCCTCTCAACCTTTACCTAAATCATCAAGTGTTGATTTGGCGAGTGCTCCTTTTGCTAAAAATGGCAAGACTAAATTACGGCAAGATTGGGCAGGAATGCTAAAAGCAGATGGTTACACATCCGTTGAGCTACAGCATCTTTCCGTTGAATGGAGAAATGGCTAGTGTTTCTTCTAGATACGAACATTTGGCTAGAACGTTTGTTGGGGCAAGAAGAGGCAGAAGTTGTTGCGGAGTTACTTAATACGCTCTCGCCGTCTGATATATGTATGACTGATTTTACCTTGCATTCCATTGGAGTGATTTGCAATCGGCTAAAGCAAAGAGATGTTTTTGTAAAATTTGTGGATGATGTTTTGATTGACTCTAATGTTCTACTGGCGAGCATTCCTACCAACAAAATGAGGAGAGTTGTAGAAATAATGGATCGCTTTAGTCTCGATTTTGATGATGCCTACCAATATGCTGCTGGCGAGCTTGAGGAGGCTACTATTGTGAGTTTTGATAAAGATTTTGACAAGACAGAGCAAGGGCGTTTAACGCCTATGCAAGTGCTTAACTTTAGAAGTTAGTCGCTTGCGCATTGTTTCTCCTCCTTTTTGGGAAAGGTGAGCAGTAAGTCGCGGTAATATTCGTATTGCTTTTGGCGCCAGGCAATTTCATGGGGCAAGCCTTCGCTAATGGAATGGGTAAGGGTGTCGAATTTGTCGAGGATGGCGACAATGTGGGCTTGTTCTTCGAGCGATTTTTTAGGATCGTTTGGGTATGGGATTGGGATTGGGACTTTTTTAATTCCATTAATTAATAACCGATTAACTTTTCCACTAGATACATGTTTTGCCTTCTCATTTATAAATGCAGTTGTTTGCATCACATAGGACACAAATTTTGGATTAATTGAATGACGAAAAGCCCAACTATCATCGTGAATAGCTACTTTTTCACTTCCTATCCATGCAACAGCCTTACCAACATCTTCAACAGTTTCACCCACACCTGTCATTACAACATCGCCCGGTTCTGCATAGCATAAGGATGCTGCCATTTCAGCGCGAACCTGTGATAGCGTATGCGAGGCTGCAACTCCATAGTGTGTGTAAATTTCGCCGTAGTGAATAGCTGGTATGCCGTCATCCACGTAATCTGCCTTGGTGAAACGTTTTCCGCGAATAAACTCCCCAATCTCCCCCAAAGGCTTCCACTCCACTTCACCTTCTTCAAAGGTCAACAACTGATCGCGGTAGTAGTTGTATTGTTTTTGGCGGACGGTCAGTTCGGCGGTCAGTTCGGCGGTCAGTTCGGCGGTCAGTGCTGTAAAAGTGTCCAAGATCCGCACGATTTAGGCTTGAATAGCCAGCGATTTTTCGGGGTTGTCCGGGCACGGGATAGGGATTTGATAATTCAAAATTGCTGCTTTGTTTCCGCGTGGCATCTTTGCGCCTTTCGCGTGCTGCATGTTGTACAAAAAAAATTCATCTGATGACAATAGATAGTAGAGAAAATCCGCACTAACATTTTTTTTACACTGACCTAAAATTCGTACCGCAAGAACGTCACCACTACAACCACCTGAATTGGTTGCCTTCCACACTTTCTTGAGATATGGGCGAATATTGCCGAGGAGGATGTCTCCTGGCTCATATGATGTCAAACGGTCAGTGTTAGGAAAATAGCTTGCATCAACACGCCCACCTTTATCAGCGACAAGATTGTCCACTCCCACGAACGAGGTCGCATCGAGTTTAGAGGAATCAACTCGCGTTGGTGAATATTGCGCCACGTCACCTAACAGTTTCCACTCCACCTCAACGCCATCCAATAGCTTTTCCAGAAAATTCATCCTTCAATCTCCGCCACGATCGCATCAATCTCAGCCCGCAAGCGATCAATCTTCGCCACAGTAGTTTTTAACTCAGCATTAAGCTGGGTAATATCAACTTTTTCGCGAGTATCCTTGGCTTCCACATAGCTACTAACCGACAGATTGTAATCATTAGCGGCAATCTCTTCAAAAGGCACTGATCGGGCAAAGTGATCAACGTTTTCTTTGCTATCAAACACCCCCATAATTTCCGCAATATGGTCATCGGTCAGGGTGTTATTATTCGTTTCTTTTTTAAACAAGCCACTAGCATAAATAAACTGGGTGGTAGAGTCCGGCTTGTCCTTAGATAGCACCAAAACCGTCACAGCGATCGTAGTACCAAAAAACAGATTAGGCGCGAGGGCAATCACCGTTTCAACGTAGTTGTTATCTACCAGATACTTTCTGATTTTGGCTTCCGCACCGCCACGGTAAAAAATACCAGGGAAGCACACGATCGCCGCGCGACCACTGCTAGATAAATAACTCAAGCAATGCAGCACAAAAGCAAAATCAGCCTTAGACTTAGGCGCAAGCACCCCCGCAGGCGCAAAGCGATCGTCATTAATCAGGGTCGGGTGATCACTCCCAACCCACTTCACCGAATAGGGCGGGTTAGAGACGATCGCATCAAAGGGCTTCTCATCCCCAAAATGCGGGTCAGTTAACGTATTGCCCAACTGAATATTAAACTTGTTGTAATTGATGTTATGCAAAAACATATTCATCCGCGCCAAGTTGTAGTTAGTATGGTTAATTTCCTGCCCATAAAAACCTTCTTCAATCCGGTGATCATCAAAATGCTTTTTAGCCTGCAACAGCAGCGAACCCGAACCACAGGCGGGGTCATAAATTTTATTAACACTGGTTTGCTGATGCATGGCAAGCTGGGCAATCAACCGGGAAACCTGCTGCGGTGTAAAAAACTCGCCCCCCGATTTACCCGCATTAGCGGCATAGTTGGAGATCAGAAACTCATAGGCATCGCCAAACAGATCGATGTGGCTGGCATCAAAACCACCAAAATCCAGCCCTGCCAACCCTTTTAGTACCGCAGCCAAGCGCAGGTTTTTATCTTTAACCGTGTTGCCGAGGCGGTTGCTGGTGGTGTCAAAGTCAGCAAACAGCCCTTTGATATCTGGCTCGGAGGGGTAGCCATTGGCAGAGCTTTCAATCGCCGCAAAAATCGCAGCTAGGTCAGTGTTCAGGCTTTCGTTAGTGTTTGCACTAGCGGCGATCGTAGCAAACAACTGGCTGGGATAAATAAAGTAGCCTTTGGTTTTGATGGCATCATCTTTGAAGTCGTCAGGAATATCACTATCGGACAGCTTGGCATAGTCGATGCCGTCATCGTCGCCCTCCGCGTAGCTAGTAAAGTTTTCACTGATAAAACGGTAAAACAGCGTGCCGAGTACATATTGCTTAAAATCCCAGCCATCGACTGAGCCGCGCACATCATTGGCGATTTGCCAGATTTGGCGTTGCAGGGCGGCGCGTTGTTGGGTACTCGTCATTGTCCAAATTATGGTTCAAAGGTTTTGAATAATGATCAGTGTGACCTCGGTTTTGTATTTTAGCAAGTATTAGGTATTATAATCCAGCGGTTCGAGATGTCGGGATACTCAAGGCCCACCATATCAGAGAGCCTCTCTGGGATTCTCGCACTGATGACCTAGGATTAGATCAGGGTAGAGCGAGCGCGCCGTCCCTTGGCTCATTCGGAAAACATCTCAGCCAAGGTGTTGAGAACGCCTCTTTGCTCATCCGGACTAATTTTACCCAGTTTTTTGACCAATCGAGCTTTATCGATGGTGCGGATTTGGTCCAGAACAATTTGCCCTTCCTTACCCTGAAACTGGCAGGCAATTCGCGTCGGGTAGGCTTTCCCTTTTGTCGTCATTGGTGCAATAATCACCGTGGCAATATAACCGTTCATTTCATCCGGTGAGATAATCACACAGCGTCGTGTTTTCTGAATTTCACTGCCAATTGTGGGGTCAAGATTAACCAAAAAAACATCGAAACGCTTGGCTACCACTCCCATTCGCTTTGCTCCCAATCGGTACTGTTGACTGGATCGAGAAGAACATCATCTTGTTCTTTCGCCATTGCTGCAAAGGCTTGCTCCCAGCCTGTGCGTAACCGTCGTGCGTTGCGAATCGTGAGATGATCGCCCTCCACTTCGATTTCAACGTCTGTCTGAATACCACTTTGCTCTAAAAGCAGTTTAGGAATACGCACACCTTGGGAGTTGCCAATTTTAACGATTCGGGTTCTAATCACTTTGCTCATGCTGGGATGGCTTGAAAAGCAGGATGTAATTACATTATAGTTACACCCTCAAAGGTCGTCAAGTGCCAGGTAGTCTCCTTGGCAAACTCTCAGTTGTCAGCGATCGCAATTAGCAACTATTTCAACCTACCACAGGCAGCAATTCTCATTTTGGAAATTCAACTGCTATCGGGTGGGATGTCTAACTC
>NZ_JARPLC010000168.1:0-8121 GCF_032350395.1 Limnospira sp. PMC 289.06 | reverse complement strand
ATGCTTTGGGAAATGGTGCGTCAGGTGGCTATATGCTTCCTTTGGGTGATAATATTTGCCGGTCTGACGCACCCTACGGTTTGATGTGCTTTGGGAAATGGTGCGTCAGGTGGCTATATGCTTCCTTTGGGTGATAATATTTGCCGGTCTGACGCACCCTACGGTTTGATGTGCTTTGGGAAATGGTGCGTCAGGTGGCTATATGCTTCCTTTGGGTGATAATATTTGCCGGTCTGACGCACCCTACGGTTTGATGTGCTTTGGGAAATGGTACGTCAGGTAGGGTGCGTCAGATAGATAAATCATAATTTTAACCTGAGATGTTGAGGCCTGACGCACCACTGGTGGGTTTGACGCACCCTATGGTTAAATTCAGGCTGGCGGTAGGAAGTCGCCTATACTGTCTCTCATAGCAGCTACCACCAATTGAGAAATATAGGGTAAAATCTCCGGGTTTTTACTTTGGGATTTGCCCTCGGTAAAAACTACTAATAAATAAGGTGGCAAATCGGGAATTTCAATATAAGCTGCATCATGTCTAACTTGAGAAGTCCAGCCGGCTTTTGACCATAAATTAGCATTCTCAGGTAGTCCCTCCCCGAAAAATTCCGTAACCTGATTTTCGGGGTCTTCTGCTAAGGCTACCGGGTCAAGATTTCTGTGCATCAATTGCATCATTGTTTGAGATGCTTCTGAAGATGCTGCTACGCCTCCGACAATGCTATGTATTAGCCTAGCGGTGGCATTAGTTGTCAGCATATTACGGTTTTCCATCAGTTCCCCTAAAAAAGCCCTTTCTCTACCATAAGCACCATCACCCCAGGTTTTTTGGTTAACATTAATTGATTCAAGTTCCGGCCAATTCAGGGATTGAAAATAGCGATTAATGATATTTCGTTGATATTTCCAAGTCTCGAAGGGACCAGGTGATAATTCGGGGCCGCTGGTGGTTCCAGTTAACACATCCACGACTAAACTGGTAGCATCATTGCTAGAATGTGCAATCATGTCTTTAATGGCACGTTCTAACTCTGGAGAGATTTGCAACATCCTCTTTTCCACCCACTCGTATACAGCGACCAAGTAAAATAATTTAACTACACTGGCTGGATAAATGCGTTCAATTCCCCGATATGCAAACCCCCTAACGGGATATTTCCAAAATTCTTCGGGTGTAAGTGCGCCTCCGGTATTTACAGAAACTGGGGGGTCATAAATTACCCAGGTCATGGCTATTTGATTGGCGCTTAGTGCTGGAAATTTACTCCGGGTTGCCTCTATAATACCTGTGCCAAGAGTTTGTATCTTTGGGTCTGGATGGAAAAATGCCATAACAGGAAATTAGTTTTAAATATTGGTGACAAATATGGTCATTGACGGATTATCGGATATTTTGGGGCAGCTTTCCCCTAATACAGTGCCATTAAAGCTACTCCCAGTTGAGTATAAATGCCAAGGTGATCTGAATATTTATGATTCTCCTGAGTGTAGGACTCTGGCAACTCAGGCGGCGACTGGACGACACCTGCGCCTATTTGAGGTTAACACCGCTGAGGATATGTTAGCTATACCTGTGCAACTGTGGGAGGATGATTACCCAGGTTGGTTGGCGGCGGGGGATGTTGAACATTTGCTAAAGTCACCATCACCATTACCCCGGACAATTATATCACCCCAAAAGATTAACCAGGGTATAAATAAGGCGATCGCATTTTGTCACGAAGCTGCCAAAATTGGTAATACTTACCTATGGGGAGGGACGCTAGGGCCAAATTATGATTGTTCGGGTTTGATACAAGCTGCTTTTTCTGGGCAGGGTATTTGGCTACCGCGAGACGCTTATCAACAACAGGGGTTTGTTCAACCTATACCACCAGTTATCTGGGAAATGAAGCCAGGGGATTTAGTTTTTTTTGGGACATCATCTAAAACTACTCATGTCGGCCTTTATTTGGGTGATGGTAAATATATACATAGTTCGGGGCCAGAACATGGTAATAATGGTATTGGTTATGATGATTTGTGGCACGCCAATAATCCCGTTAGTAAATATTATGCGGAACATTTTATCGGTGCCGGTCGGGTAGTCTCTAGCTATCCTTTTGATGCTTTTGGCAGGTTTAATCGACTGAGGGTTAAGTTTTGAAATCCTATATATCTCGGTGTAAACCTTGGTTACGTTGGCTGATTTTGGGCATTACTTTATTTTTCCTGGCTACGGCTATTAAAAACCACTGGCGAGAGGTGGCAGCACTGCAAATTACTGGCAAAAGTTGGGGATATTTAGCTGTGGCTTGGGTGGTCACTTTTCTGGCTCATATATGGTCTGCCTGGGTGTGGTTATGGATTTTAACAGAGTTGAAATATGGGGGGGATAAAGGGATTGATTTTCGCCGGGGTATCCAGATTTATTTAAAGACTAACATCGCTAAGTATATTCCTGGTAATATTTGGCATTTTTATGGGCGTATTGTAGCTACTAAAAATGCGGGAATAGCTTTAGGTATAGCTACTTTAAGTGTTTTGTTGGAGCCTTTATTGATGGCGGCAGCAGCTTTGTTTATAGCTTTAATCACTCTCGAATCTGCTCATTTATGGTTGCAGATTTTATGTTTAATTGTGGTTTTGGCTGCTGTTCATCCTCGGCTTTTAAATCCGGTTTTAGGGTGGTTGGGTAGAGTTAAATTAAGGTCGGAAAATTTTAGTGATTTTAAAGATAAATACACGGATACTATACAACTACAACGCTATCCGATTAAGCCGTTTTTAGGAGAGTTGGTATTTGTGGGATTACGGGGAATTGGGTTTATTCTAACTCTGCTGGCTATGGGTTATTTTAATTGGCTGGAAGTGCCGAGGGTTTTTGGTGCTTTTAGTTTGGCCTGGTTATTGGGGTTGGTGGTTCCGGGGGCTCCCGGAGGTTTGGGAGTGTTTGAAGCTACGGTTTTAGGATTATTAGAATCTTCAATTGCACCAGGTATTTTATTGGGGACGATCGCCTTTTATAGGGTAGTTAGTATTACGGCGGAAACAGCGGCGGCGGCTTGGGCGGCTGGGGATGAAAAAGCTAGAAACTCAAGGTAAATTGCTCTGGTTATGGGTTGCTTATAAATGCTGATGGCAATCTACCCCTAAATATTATATAATCGGATAAGCCCAACTCTCGTCAGGTTTGTGTCTTGATTAGATAAAAATATATTCACCAGTGAAATTTTATTGATATCAGCTATGCAACCAGAAGTAAAATCAGCCATAATTCGAGATCCTTTGATAGTATCAGGTGATTTAACTGTCATGGAAGCGATCGCCTTTATGAGTGGTGTCCGCCTTCAGTGTCAGATGACTGATAATATATCAATATCCGAGTCAGAACCGGACCTAGAAGCCCGATCAACCTGTGTGATAGTGTTGCAAGACCTAATGGTGGTTGGTATCCTTACACAGCGCGATATTGTGGGTCTAGCTGCTCAACAGCAAAATCTGGGACAGTTACTAATTGAGGAGGTAATGACTCCATCTGTCATTACTTTACGGGAATCAGAACTTACGGATTCACTCACTATCATTAACTTACTACAAAAGCACCGGATTCGACATTTACCTATAGTTGATGATAGCGATCGCTTAGTGGGATTGGTTACCCATCAGAGTCTGCGAAAATTGATGCGCCCCATTGACTTATTGCGGTTGCGGTTAGTCTCGGAAGTCATGACCCGCAATGTTGTATCTGCTAACTGTGATCAGACCATGTTAGAAATAGCCCGCTTAATGTCGGAAAGACGGGTTAGTTGTGTGGTCATTGTGGAAACTCAGGGTGATGCTGATCATGCTATGCAAATTCCCCTCGGAATTTTGACGGAGAGAGATTTATTGCAGTTTCAATCCTTGGGTTTAAACTGGGAAAATATCCGGGCTGCCAATATGATGAGTTCCCCTTTATTTACCATTAGACCAAAGGAGAATTTATGGGAAGTTCAGCAACTAATGGAACAACGCCGAATCGGCCGGGGGATAGTCACGGGAGAAAGGGGGGAACTATTAGGAATTGTCACGCAAACCAGTTTACTGCAATGTTTTAATCCGTTGGAATTATACAAATTGGCGGAGGTGCTAGAGGAGAAAGTCTCGCGGCTAGAATCGGAAAAATTCAAACTCCTAGAAAATCGGGCGGCTGAATTAGAATCACAGGTTAAACAGCGGACTGCTGAATTAAGGAAGCGGGCTGAAGGGGAAAAGTTAATCTCAGAATTGGCTACTAAAATTCGCTCCTCCCTAGATTTACAGACGATTTTAGATACTACGGTTGAGGAAGTGCGACAGGTGCTAAAATGCGATCGCGTTAATATTTGGCGGTTTGGCGATGATTGGGAAACGGTAGTGGTAGCAGAGTCTACTAATTCGCCGGTTTCTTTGATAGGAGAACGCATCGCAGATACCTGTTTTAAGCAAAGCCAGGCGGAGATTTATCGCCAAGGAAAGATTAGGGTAGTTTCGGATATTTATACTACAGAAATGACGGACTGTCACCGAGAGATGCTGATCCGGCTTCATACCCGCGCTAAAATTATACTACCTCTGCTGTGTGGTGAACAACTTTGGGGGCTGCTTAATGTAACTGAAAGTGAACATCCACGGCAATGGAAAGCCGAAGAAATCGAACTACTACGAGCCTTATCTGTACAATTAGCTATCGAGCTTCAACAAGCCACTAACCATCAACAGTTACAGATTGAATTACAGGAAAAAACCCGGATAGAGGCAGAATTAAGAACCACGGAAACGAAACTGCGGAAAGCCCAAAAAATAGCGGGACTTGGTACTTGGCAACTTGATCACAAAACCCAGAGATTATTATGGTCAGACGAGGTGTTTGCGTTCTTTGAAATTGAACCAGAAAATTTTAGCTATACCCACGATGAATTTCTCAGCTTTGTACATCCAGAAGATCGCGATTTAGTAAATGATATGTATAACCAACATCTATGCGATCGCCAGTCCTATAGTATTAGTTACCGCATTTTACTAAATGATGGTAGAATTAAGTATGCACAAGAATATTGCGATACCCTTTATGACGAGAATAATCAGCCAATTTGTTCTGATGGAACTATCCAAGATATCACCCTACAAAAAAAATTAGAACAGGAACATATCCGCGCGGAAGATATGCGACAACAGGCTGAATCTATTAGCCGAGAAGTGAAACTATTAGATAATATTTTAGATATCATCCTAGCCGGATATTGGGATTGGGATATTTCCGGCAATACAGAATACCTTAGTCCGGGCTTTAAGCGTATGTTTGGCTATGAGGATCACGAACTGCCCAACTCCCCCGAAAGTTGGCAAAACCTGCTTTTTCCAGAAGATTTGCCGGGAGTATTAGACTGTTTTGAAAAACATATAAAAAGTCGTGGTAAAATCCCCTACTACAACGAAGTTCGATATCGCCACAAAAATGGTTCGACGGTTTGGGTGGTGTGTTCTGGACAGGTGATTGAGTGGGACGATGATGGTAATCCTATGAGGATGGTAGGCTGTCATATTGATATTAGCGATCGCAAAAAGTCGGAAATTGCACTACAAGAAAGCGAGGCGCGTTATCGCCGCATTATTGAAACTACCCTAGAGGGGGTATGGATAATTGATGGGGATGCTAAAACTACCTTTGTGAATCAACGAATGGCAGATATGCTGGGTTATACTCCATCGGAAATGATAGGTATGGGGTTGATAGACTTCTTGAACTCCTCAGAGCAACTTCAAACCCAAAACTACCTCGAAAGGAGAAAGCAAGGTATCCAGGAACAGCATACCTGTAAATTTCAACGCCGAGATGGGACGGCTTTGTGGGCGATCGTTTCTACTACGCATCAGTTAGATAACCAAGGTAACTTTGTGGGGGCTATTAGCTTATTAACTGATATTAGTCAACTGGTGAGTATTCAAGAAGCCTTAAAAACTTCGGAAATGCAGCTTAGTGGGATTCTGAATAGTTCCGAATATGGGATTATGGCGTTTCGTTCGGTTCGGAATGAACAGGGTAAGATTATTGATTTTGAATGGTTATTGGTGAATCCTAGCGCTGGTAAAGTAGTCGGTAAATCAGCAGATGAGTTAATTGGGAAAAGGTTACTGGAGGAATTGCCAGAGTATCAAGAAAGTGGCTTATTTGAACACTATGTGGAAGTGGTAGAATCGGAAAAATCCGTGAAAAAAGAGTTTTATTATAACCAGTATGGCATTGACTTTTGGTTTGAAAATATTTCGGTCAAATTAGGGGATGGTTTCGCGGTGACTTTCCGTGATATCACCGGAATTAAACAATCGGAAAAAGCCCTAAGTCTAGCAAACGAACAATTGAATAATCGGATCAATGAACTAGATCAACGCCATGCAGAAATGTTGCTTTTGAGTGAAATTAGCGACTTTATGCAGGCGGCTTTGACTGTACAAGAAGCCTGTGAAGCGATTAGCTATTTGCTAGAACCCCTTTTCCCAGAATGTGCTGGCGGAATTTTTTTGATGGCGGCTTCCCGGGACTCGCTGGAAATGATTTCTTCTTGGGGAAAAGAATGCACCTCAGTCTCGGTTTTTGTGCCGAAAGATTGTTGGGCTTTGCGCCGGGGAAGGGTACATTTATGTAATCATGAAAAAGGGGGTATTTTTTGCCGACATATTCAGGTAAGTTCTACCCTCTCTTGCACATTGTGTGTTCCGATGATGGCTCAGGGAGAGACTTTGGGTTTGTTTTATCTAAGTACAGATTCGGCGACGGCTTTATCTGAGGCAAAACAGCAGGCGGCGAGTACGGTGGCGGAACAGATAGGGATGGCGATCGCCAATTTAAACCTCCGCGCCACTCTGGAACATCAGAGCATCCGTGACCCTCTCACCGGACTTTTTAATCGTCGCTATTTAGAGGAATATTTGAGTCAGGAAATAGCCCGAGCCCAACGGCAAAAGCACCCCATTGGGGTCATCATGATGGATATAGACAATTTTAAGCATTTTAATGATACATTCGGTCATGATGCGGGGGATTATGTATTACAAAAAGTGGGAGAACTGCTGAAACAGAAGGTGCGAGAATATGATGTTGCTTGTCGCTATGGGGGTGAAGAAATGACCCTAATTTTGCCGGGGTCTTCCCTAGAAAATACTTCCATGAGGGCTGAACAAATTAGAGAGGCGATCGCCTCCCTTGTAGTAGCCAGTGGTGGTCAACATTTAGGCAGTATCACCGCCTCCTTCGGTGTGGCAGCCTTTCCCAAGCATGGTAGTATAGGTATAGACCTAATCCAGGCGGCTGATGCTGCTCTCTACCGCGCCAAAGCAGACGGACGCAACCGGGTTGTGATTATTCCATAATCATGAGAAACTTACGGCAACCCGCCCCTAAATTATGCTTTAGCGATCGCCGGTTTCCCACAAAGTACGCGCGTAACATTCGCCCCGCGGCTCCAGTTCATCGTACAGGCGCAGGCTTAGTAAAATAGCCTCTCGCGCCTAATTGATAAGCCATCTGGCGGTGTCTGTCAGCGCCCCTAGAAGTTAACATAGCAATAGGTAGACCTTCGAGTTGTGGGTCTTTCTGCATTCCGGAGAGAAGTTCCAAGCCGTCCATACGAGGCATTTCAATATCACAGAAAAAGTTGGCTGGTTTTTTGCGCGGCGTATCTCAGCACCCGCCCCTACAGGGTGGGCGGTTTGTTGTTGGGTTGTTGTTTCCCCTGTTTGAGAACAGTCAGCCAATCTTTGGATTAAGCGATGGCTTTCCCTTCATGGGGTGGAAAGGTAAGGCTATACGTCTTGCTGCCTCGTATCGGACGATTCGGGTATGAAATAAGGCTGAGATGCCTGAAATAACCACCCTGTGGGGAATCCAGCCCCGAGTCTGGATATAAGAGGCTCGTCTCTGACCATCCCCATAACTGTTTATATGTCCCGACGTTTGGAACTCAACCTCTCCAAACAAGGCAGGGAACTCAAGGTCATAAAACAAACTGTTTTGAATGGGAAGTTATGACCCCATGATAACAATGAGTAGAGAGTGCGAAATGTTGAGGAGACCAAATAAGGCTGTGATGCCTGAAATCACCTCCTAGTGGGGAAGCCAGC
>NZ_JARPLC010000167.1:0-8232 GCF_032350395.1 Limnospira sp. PMC 289.06 | reverse complement strand
TCATTTGTAACTGAAGATGGCGTAATCATCAAAGCACTATCAGACCCTGATAATCAGGATAATTACTTGGTGCTAGGTGACTATGTTTACTTTACTGACGCAGAAGGTAGGAAAGTGAGTATTAAAACAGGGGGAAGGATTGTTGCTCCAATTCCCAGTCCTGAAATGTTTAAACTTCTGGAATTGAAACAGCCGTTGTTACCAGAATATAGCCATAAAAAAGGCGTTCAACCCAGAAGCATAATTGGAGGCTTTGACAAAAAGTTTACCAACATAATTTTCTCTATGAAATGCCCGGTAACCCAGAAATATGCTTTTCGTAGGCTGTACAACCTGTTAGGTGAAAAGTATGGACTACCTATCGAGTTGCGAGCGAGACTTATGGGTCATAGCACAATCGTCAACGAGAGTAAATATAAAACAAAAGGGATTGACGCTACCTTAGAAGTTCTCGATGGATGCTCTAAGTTACCTATACCGTTGAACGTAGCCATAGAACGGTTAACAGCGTTAGGGGTTGATATTGATAGCTCTGAAGCTAAATTATTTCTTGGAGTTATCTATCAGATAGATTAATCTAATCATCAACCTTTCATAAATTAACGCCCCTAGATTAAACCCCTAGGGGTTATTTTATGGCTACAGATTGATGGATCCTGTTATGGTTTTGAGTAACACCTAAGTAACGGTAGAATAGGGGTTGTAGGCTATATAGACGCTTCCGATCCGACCCTGGCTCCTTTAGCTTTGCGGGTTCTATTTGTATTTACCTGTGCAGCTATTTGGGTCGGGTTGTCAGGATCATTGCAAACGATTATCCGAGAAGCAGCTATTTATGCCCGCGAACGTCTTGTTAACTTGGGTTTGTTTCCTTACCTGGGATCCAAAATTATGGTTTTATGCTTTTTAGGATTAGCACAAACATTGTTAATGGCTGCGGTTGTGCTGCTGGGTTTTAAATCTCCAGAACCCACATTAATGCCTTGGATTATTGGACTCAGTATAACCACCTTTCTAACCTTAGTTACAAGTGGTTGTTTGGGTTTAGCAGTTTCCTGTTTTGTTCATAATGAGACTCAAGCTAATACAGCCCTTCCTCTATTGTTACTTCCTCAAATTATTTTTTCGGGAGTATTGTTCAAAATGGAAGGAATAGGAAAAATTATTTCTTGGTTGATGTTAAGTCGTTGGTCGGTGGGGGCTTATGGGGCTTTAGTCGATGTCAATGCTATGGTGCCGGAACCGATGAAAGCTCCCGACGGGAGCATTATTCCTCAACCTTTTGAGGTGACACCTGTTTACGATCCAACCTGGTCGAATTTGAGTTTAAACTGGTTTTTACTTGGATTGCACGCGATTGTTTATTTGACATTGGCATTGTGGAAACAAAAGCAGAAAGATATTTTTTAATCTCTCCACAGTCATTGCGTGAATGCCACATCAAATGAGAGTATAGCATTTTGAATCTATGAAACTATACTCCCATCTGCTCTTGGGAAAAGGAACCACGCAGATTATGAGATGCTTCCAATAGAAGTTGCCATCCGACTTCGATATATAATAATTTCACCTTTGTACTGTATGGGAGAAGAAATCCTCAAAATTTTCAACTTTCTTCATAAAGCAGTAACTTCAACCGTTTCAGCAGTCCCTCAATTTCAGAACGTTTTTGAGGGGATAGCCTAGCCTTTGAACGTCGGAATTGTTTCGCCAGGTCGGATATCTCGGTTTCCAATTGGTCTGGCAGTTCTGATACTTTGCTTTCCCTCACCAATTTCTGCACCTGTCTCAAGGTCAATTTTTGAGCGATCGCCTTTTCCAGCAGCGCCAACCTTTCCTCCTCGGACTTTAACTTGGCTATTTCCTTCGCTTTGGTGTAATCAATATCGCCCTCACCCAGAGCTTTCAGAATTTCCGGTGGCAGTTTCAACAGTGGTAATTGATTGCTCACGAATGAATCCCACGACATTCGACCCAGAGAGTCAAATGTGGATTTGACAATTTCGGCTTCCGATGTACCCATAGCGCTATGGGTAGTTACTTTTTTCTTAGCGTCGTTTTTCATTCGGTGCAGTAGCGATCGCACCTTTTCCACTGAGTCATTTAAGTTGATAGCCAACAGCCGCAAAATCGCCTCGGTTTCTTCAATCGGGTTCAAATCCTCCCGCTGGATATTCTCAGTCAAAGCGCACTGCAAAGCCTCAGCATCGCTCATCTCCTTAACTTGGGCCGGTATCGTCTCAAGTCCCACAATTTGAGCCGCTCGATAGCGACGCTCCCCCGCCACTAACTCGTACTTACCCTTATCAATCGGTCGCACAATCAAATCCTGCAGGATGCCACTGCTTTTAATACTGGCAGCCAGTTTATTGATGCTTTGCTCAGAAAAATACTTTCTCGGTTGCACTTTCGAGATCACGATTTGCTTGATGGGAATTTGACGACGATCGCCAAATTTTCTGATTTGATAGTTTGGTAGAGTTTTCATCGGTCCTTTAGCAGTGAAGTGGTTTTTGGGTTTCCCTAAAATAGTTATCGGATCGAAGCGAGAAATTTACGCAATTTAGCACCCGAGTTTCCAGTCACTCTCGCCTTCCCACCCATCAAGGAAAAATGACTAGACAGGCGATCGCACTTTCCCCAAGTTGAGTAGGTTGGGTTTCGTTACCTCAACCCAACGCCACTATATCTAACTGCTGCCTTTCACCCAACCTACATGGCTGATATTTTACCTTGACAAATACCCGGATTTGACCTACACTATAACAATGGTAAATTGTGGCACCATATATATGGCTTTGACAGTGGCAAAACCCAAAGCCACGGTTTTAATTTAAGAAGTCCGAGAAAATCAGGCGATCGCCTTTTCACCGGTGACTTTTCTGTTGGAGAGTGCGATCGCATTTCCCGCCGCCTTTCTTGGGGAGAAGTGCGATCGCCTTTTCACCGGTGACTTTTTTGGGAAAGAGAGCGATCGCCTTTTCACCGGTGGCAGTTTTGGGAATGCTCCGCTTAGTGGGTGGGGTGTCTGAGAGAGAGCGATCGCATATCGTTTGGGACGGATTATATGACTATCCCGCCGCCTTGTGGTTAAGTAAAACCTTGTGCAGTTTGGGAAGGCGATCGCTTTTCGGGTGAGGTAAAGAAACCGGTAATTTCCCCGCCGCCTTGTGGTTAAGTGAAACCTTGTGCAGTTTGGGAAGGCGATCGCCTTTCGGGTGGTTGTGCAGTTTGGGAAGGCGATCGCTTTTCGGGTAGTTGTGCAGTTTGGGAAGTTAGGTGATCGCTTTTCGGGTGGAGAGCGATCGCTTTGTCACCGGCACCTTCCTGTTGAAACTGTTGTTTGCTTTTATGTTCACAATAGTTCACAATAGTTCACAATAAACTTGACGCATAAAAATTCATTTGCCATACTAAATATACTTTAAATAATTAAAAGCCTAGTATTATGCTTTCTGAGATTATTACTGAGAACGGACTAGACTTGGGTATCGCTACACCTGGGAATAATTATATCATCGTGTCTCAGCTTCCTCCAGGGCAAATCGCCCATTTCAGCGCTTCACCTTTCCAGAATGCGATCGCACTATTGGAAGGAGACGATTATCTCGTTAATGACAATAATGCAAAGATTATCTACGGCAACCAAGGGAATGACACCATTATTGGCGGTGACGGTAGTGATACCATCTTTGGGGGTCAAGATAATGATTTGCTAGAAGCTGGTAATGGTAACAATATCCTATTTGGCAATTTGGGTAATGACACCCTAATTGGAGGACCTGGAAACGATAGCCTGTATGGTGGCGCGGGTAATGATGTGATTATCGGAGGTCCTGGAAACAGCATTATTTCTGGTGACAAGGGATTAGACACCTTAACTGGTGGTAATGGCGCAAACCAGTTTATCCTACAATCATCGGGAGCTGACCGGGATGTAATTACTGATTTCAAATCCGGTATTGATAAGATGCGTCTTCCTACAGGTCTTACCTTTAATGATTTAGAGGTTCGAGGTGCTGGTGCTAACACGGAGATTGTCCGCAATGGTGAAGTTGTGGCAATTCTCAATGATGTGATGTCTTCTTCTATCAACAGCAATGATTTTATCACTGCTGGACAAGAAACACCGCCTCTACCTCCTATACCAATGCCACCTGCACCACTCCCCGTTGGAGATCCCCCGCCCCCACCGGGTACCACCCTTGCACAGGCTCGTGAATTGGGAATATTAACTGAAGATGGCTTTACAACTCGAGATTTTGTAGGCAGGGAAGATCCTGTCGATGATTATCGATTTACACTTCCGACTAATGGTCGCATCTCTGTTGTTCTTGGTGGTGTCACACAATCCGCAGAAGTTCAACTAATTAAAGACTTTAATAACAATGGAGAGATCAATCAAGGAGACGGTGATATTCTGGCATTGTCAATAGCTTCTTCTACGAATAATACTAATATTCAACGAGCTATACAAGCAGGGACTTATTATGTTCGAGTCGTACCTAGGTCTGGTAATAATACTAACTATGACTTAGAATTAGGCTTCCTCTCTCAACCGAGTACCACCCCAGCTAATCCTGGTAATACGTTAAGAAATGCTTTAAATCTTGGGACTTTATCACCAAGGGAAACACTCAGTTTCACTGAATTTGTAGGCGTGACTGATAGTAGTGATATCTATCAATTTACAGTTAACTCTAACAGTGATGTCAGGATAAATCTTGGTGGTGTCACACAATCCGCAGAAGTTCAACTAATTAAAGACTTTAATAACAATGGAGAGATCAATCAAGGAGACGGTGATATTCTGGCATTGTCAATAGCTTCTTCTACGAATAATACTAATATTCAACGAGCTATACAAGCAGGGACTTATTATGTTCGAGTCGTACCTAGGTCTGGTAATAATACTAACTATAATTTAACTATCTCTATTGAATAGCTTGTAGGTTGGGTTGAGGCGCCTCAACCCAACACCAGTATCTCTAACCTCTGTTCACTGTGTTTCATCCAACAGAATTTTAAAAAAATAACTTGAATGTTCAAAATTTCTCCATACCAAATGATAAAATTTGAGCTATGTCTACTCCTGAAAAAAACTTCATTCTCTCAATAAAAAAATGGTTTGAGTTAGGTCTTATTCAACTTCTCTTGCTTTCCACAGTCCCCATACCCATTGTTAAAGCTGAAATTCCATGTAGTTTTGAGAGGTTAAGAATTCTTGCCAAATCTTTAAGAAATGAATCGCCACCCTCTCCTGAAAGCCGAGAAATTCGCTCGGATAGGCATCGCTTTAAATTTCAAATTCCAGCAAACTATCGAGCTGTCATATCGGGAGATAACATTTTGATTCTTTCTCCAGAAGCCTATGAATTTCATCAGTGCCAACCTCGTACTACCCTATGGTACTCCGCCGCCAAAATTTTGGTAACTAACTCTAGTTTGCACCCGAGTGCTTCACTACAGCAAGTGTTTGAACGGCAATCACGTCGTGGACAAGAAGGCATTTTTCAACAAGTTAGTATTGCTGGAGAACCTGCATTACGTTATCATAGCCAAAGTGGCGATGGTCTCACCCGAAGTTATTTTCTCTTCTCACCTCAAAGAACTCAAACAATTACTATTTCCTCCTGGGTGAATTCAGTTAATGATCGGGAACCTGAAGTATTATCTCGCATTACGAATAACTTTGAGATTTTGTTTTCAGTTACAGAAAATCCGATCAGAATTGGTATTGTTCCGACATTAGAGTTTTGTGGTCTAGCCGTTTGGAAATATGCTGATGATAATTTGACGCATCTCTTAACTGCATCAGGTAGTGAGTTATCTGCTAACTTGAGACTTGACAATCAAATTTTGCAATTGAAATCGACAGGTTCAGAGATGTCATCAAGACAAACTAAGCCTCCCTCTAGTTTGACTTTTCAAAATTCTGATGGCTCCATTATTACAACTTTACAAGCAGATTGGAAAATTCAGCATCCTGGTACAAGTTATGGATGGGTTACTGATAATGCAACTCTTAAAGTGATTCAAGGAAATCAAACCACTGAATTGTCTGTGTTTGCAAGTTTTGGATGTCAGTTTTTATTCTATTGAATAAAGCTCTCGAAAGATAAAGTGAACGGGTGTGCAGTTTGGGATATATGAATCTCTCATAACGGAGGCGAGAAGTAGAGTGACTGTAGTTTTAGGCACTGTTCATCCTCATCGATTATCTAATTTTGTTGTTATTCGGTTATCTAATTTTGTTGTTATTCTGCTCTCCATCAAAAATTAATCTAATGAAAATACGACAATTGATTTTTCCATTACCTATTTTATCTTTGCTTTTCGGGACAATTTACACAAATGCGGGAAAGTTAGAACCAACAAGCGGAGAGTGCTTATTTTTTAGGAATGGACAGCTTGAAAAACGTCAAAGCTGCACCTATTTCGGCTATTCATGGACTGGCGGTGGTTTCACCCAACTAGAATGGGAAGATGGTGTCAGTACCGTGATTAACTTTGGTGTACAGGGACGAGGAGAGCGTCCTTGTCCAGAAGTGGGGGTTGATGGAGTCTGTGGAGAATGGGGTTTTCGAGATGCGGCTACGTTGGCTCCACTTAGCCAGCGGACTCTCCGGCGGATGAGTAATGGAGGTCCAATGTTCCGATGTGTCAATGTCAATAATAATTCAGTCTGTTGGCGTTAAAATTTGTCAATGATGACTCGTGTTATTCATTCAGAGTAAGTTGCCATGAGAGATTATTTAAAACTACCCACAATCCTGTCGCTGATGAGCCTCAGTCTCATCTTCGTGACTCCAGCTCAGGCTCAACAGTCGGCTCCCTGTTCTAATGATAACCAAGAACAGCCATCCCAAGCTCGTCGTGAAATCACGAACGAGGAATATGGTTTGCGATTTGAGATTCCTGCTAACTACAGGACTGAACTTCAGCGTGATTCGCGGTCCCATCAACGGTTATCTATTGCGGTTCGGAACCCAACTGATGTGGAATTTATTGACTGTGCAATTCGTAACCGGATGATTGGAGCAGGACCAATTTCTGATGTCATTGTTAGTATTGAACCTCGTCCTAGACATATCCGTAATGTCCGGGATATTTTCCGGGAGGAATCGGAATCTGGTATCACGGGACGTGAAATACTAGAATCTAGTTTTACAACAATTGCTGGACAAGATGCTGTGATTTATACAGTACAAACAATTTATCCTTATCGCCATCAAGCTGCACGGCTAATTCACCCGAATGGACAATATATAATTGTTATTCGGGCTGGAAACCATGGTGAAGAGATCGATCCCATTGATTTAGAAGTCATGGACATCATTATGTCTTCATTTAGAATTGACTAATAGAAGATATTGAGATTGACGACTAGATGGGACTGACCACTAACTACTCTTTTTCAAGGTGAGGCTGATGCGATCGTTCATTTTACTAAGTAGTCTGACAACCTTGGGATTCACCCCTCTTGTGGCCGAAGCAAATCCCAACTGGATAACCGTTCGTTGCACGTTCACCAGTGGCGAGAATCGCTTGCGTGATTCTTGTGAACTCAACCAAATTGATGATGAGTCGGGTCGCCGGGTGGGGTCTCAACTGAGGTGGAGCGATGGGGTGCTGACAGGAATCGAAGTGCTGACGATTAACCGAGAACCCCGCGATCGCGTTTGGTCTCGATTTGGTTTAGCTGAAATTGATGGTGAACTTAGCGACTATAAAGTTTTTAGCGATGGTGGAGTCTGTTTTACCATTCGCCGAAACCAAAATACGATTTGCTATCGTTAGGCTTCTGGAGTTATCGCTTCTACTCATCCCACCTAACTCGCGTTTCCTGTGGCTCATGGCTAGATTAAAATTTATCAAGATGAATTACCATGAAACCTTACATCCAGCTTAAAACTTCGTTGCTTTTTACTTTCATCAGTCTGGCAGGATTGGCGATGGCCACGACTGCGATCGCTCGACTGTAATGGTAGGGATATGCTGACAGGTTACGGTTTGATTGCCAAGAATAGAGCCAAGTAGGAGCTTATATGGCGCAGGCGAGTTTAAAGAAAGGTTTTGGCAAAACCAAACCAATCAAGACTACGAAAAACCCATGGAAGGCTATCCCATGGGCGAAAGTTCAACGGAAAGTTTTCCAACTCCAAAAGAGGATATTTCAAGCAGCTAAATCGGGACAGGATGCAAAGGTTAGAAGGTGGCAACGTCTATTGG
>NZ_JARPLC010000166.1:0-8315 GCF_032350395.1 Limnospira sp. PMC 289.06 | reverse complement strand
CAACTGGGTTGAATCAGTTGATTCCCCTCTAGGAGGTTATTTCGAGCATTGCAGCCATATTTCACTCCTAAACGTCTCGCACGTATTTCCCATAATAGCTAATCATGACTTGCTGCTTGGCGCGGGTGGCTGCGACGTGCAATAAACAGCGTTCCGCAGTAATAAAGCGGTCTTTGGAAACATCGCATCGATAGATAACCGACGCGATCGCCTCTAATTTAACAGCCGGAAATCAAGACTTGGGGGTTTTGAGAATCCCCTCCATGAGCGGTAGTCCGGTAGGGATTCTTTCCCACCGGACAATATCGCCTACAAATATGGCGATTTTTTAGGAACGACTAATCTGAAATCGAACCGTGTAATCCCAGCTAGACCAACCCATAAAGCTGTTTTTCTTAGACATCTTCCACTCCCGCACTTCATAAGCCGGTCCTACGGCAGAAATTTCCAATTCGCAAGCACCGAGCAAATCATCTTTGTCAGAACTTGCGAGAATGCCAACGCCAGTTGTTGCGGCTGAAAGAATCGTCCCAGCAAGGACTCCGTAGGGTCCGGCAGCAGATACAGCACCGGAAACCATACTGCTAATTGCTCCGACCGTATCACCGTACTTAGACCAGTCTTTTCCAGCATCTTCATCATAAGCTTTCAGTCCACCTTTGATGACTTGTCCTGGCTGAAGATTGCCGTCAAATAAAACGGAATCTCCGGGATTAAATGACTTTCTTTGCTTGTCATTGATTTTGATAGGGCGGGTCAAAATTGCTTTGGTGACGTCACCACCGACTAGGGCACCGACAAGATAAAAATCATCGGCTCCCGTAACATCTTCGGTATCGGCACAATACACATCAATTAATTCAATCCTGATACGAGTCATACATTTTTCCTTTGATTAGTTTGTCGAAGTAGAGATTTGTTTGATTCTTTTCTCCCTTCTACTAGAAGACGATTCTCTCTACCAATTTCTGAATTTCTTTTTTTAATTTCTTTTTTTTCGCTGTTTTTGGTCCAAAAATCGAAAATAGCGATCGCTGCTTTACATGACCAGTGCCGGTGCCGGTAATTGGCTGTAAGCCAGAAGCCCGGTTTCTCACCAGACTCAAAGAAGCCCGGTTTCTCACCAGACTCAAAGAAGCCCGGTTTCTCACCAGACTCAAAGAAACCAGGTTTATTTGAGAAACCAGGTTTCTTTTTTTTAAAGAAATCGGGTTTATTTTTTGCCCACAAATGGGCTGGGTTTCCCATAATAGCTAATCAGGACTTGCTGCTTGGCGCGGGTGGCATCGACGTGCCATAAACCGGGTATCGAAGTAATAAATCGGTCTTTAGTAATATGGTCTGGGCAGTCATTTAAGTACCTTTTTAGGGGTAAAATATTATCATTTAATCCCAGTAATAGAATCCAGTAAAATTGTAAACCTTTTACTCGGTGCATTGTGCCGATGCGGATGCCTTCATCTAAGAGATTGTCCGGTTGATTTCGTTTAATTCGTGTAATTGACGATTTGATAATTGCGCCATGGCTGACTCGTACTGTTCCATAGCGCGATTTTGTGCGAAACACCATGCCAACTCGCGATGAATTGCGATCGCCAGTATTCCCCTGATTTTGCAAGGTTGTTAATAACTCTTGTAAATAGGAAATTTCCTGCTCAAAAGTCTTGAACCCCTTGACAATGGGGGCATCGCCGTGCATGATTGAACGGTAATCTTGCACGTGAATCTACTCCGCCATCTAAATCATCGATCACCAAATTTTCCAGAACCGCTGTCGCCCATTTGCGAGTTTCGTCCGTAGTGCGATAATTGAGGCGCAACTTCTTAGACCGTCCGCGAATATCAATATGGCAGTCGCCAATTAGATGACAATTTGCCCATAGATGCGTTGGTGGGCATCTGCGACCAAGAATATATCATTGGCTGTTGGGAGACCCGCGATCGCCCTAATTAACTCAAATACCCCTTTACTCATATCCTGGGCTTCATCCACAATTACCGCTTTATAGGGGAGAATTTCTCGACCTTTGGCGCGGATAATCGCGCATAGCATCATACATCGCGTCATTAGCCTCGCGGTATCCCGCTTCTCGTAGCAGGTTGCGATACTCCTCAAAAACCAGCCATATTCCTTGTCGCGCTTTGACGACTCAAACGGGTTAAGCGACCAATGCGACGGGAACCTAGATAATCGCGCTAGAGTTTGGCAGCGGTTTTGTTGTAGCACTTCCTGCCATTCTTCCCGATAAAAACTTAGGGGAAATCCTAATTCTGGCGGCGCTAAAGTATAGGCTTGTTGCCAGAGGTCATCCGTTTCGTTATTGTACACGATCCGGTTTTCGATGCCCTCCTCTTTGAAAAAACTTGTCACCCAAGAGTCTAGGTTAATTACCCGAATGCGTTTCATTACTTCCGGGGTGCAAATGGTTTTCAGGTTGTTTTCAATATCGATCGCTAAATTTCGGATAAACGTCGTAAACAAAAGGCGATCGCTCGTTTTCGTCAAGCGATTTTCTGCCAACCATTTCGCCCGGTGCATCGCCACCACAGTTTTACCAGTCCCCGCCCCACCGAGTACCCTCACCGCCCCATTCCAGTCTCTTTCAACTAATTTCCGTTGGGTGGGATGAAGGAAAACCCGCCATTTTTCCAGGGGGGCTGCTAACATTTCCTCTAATTCTGTGTCATCGGTGATTACCATAAACCGACAACGGCTGTCCTCATTGTCTAGGGCTGCTTCGGTGGTTATCCGGGTCGATATTATCTTTGGGTTCTGGCCAATGCAATTGTTGGAAAATATCCGGGAGGGGATAGCCAGCAGCTAACATAAAAATCCCGTCGCTGGCTTCCTTGGGGAGATGGGGCAACAGTTCTTCCACCCATACGATCGCTCACAATTTCCCGCACGGCTGGGAGTAAAATTTCAGGAACCCCCAAACGCATTAAATCCCGATCGGCGATCGCATCAAAGCGTTTAGGTTGGGCTTCTGGTTGCTGGTGACTTTGCTTGAGTTTTTCCGTAGTCGCTTCTACTTGTTCAACATCGATAATTTGCACCTAAGAAAGAAACCTGGTTAATTTGGCAGACTTTTCGCCGCGCCCATTGATAAGCAACCTGCATGTTTATCAACCCATAGCAATAGATAGGTATTCCCCGTTTCCGGTTTCAGTACGATCGCCCGATAATCTAAATCCACCCGCACAGATTTTAGTCGTTTGTCTCGACTCCCTATGGAGTTAAGCGATCGCTTTTACGCTACCACGATCGCTTAATAGTTCATATCCCGCTTGGGGTCCGGGCCAGTTTTCCTGACTCATGCGACGGGTGGCGGGAAAAAGACTTTCTTCGATCACTAATTCCCTTAACTCCTCCCAACGGGGGTCAGTGTTTTCTAGGGGAGACTGGACTACAGAAGAAAGGAGTAGCTAGGGATATCTCTGGGACAGCGTTGGTGGTAATGGCGTAAAAATGGGGGAGGAATTGGTATAAATTCAGCGATCGCAATGCTTCGGGCCAACTTCCGGGGTCTTCGGGGTTGGTCGTCTAACTCTAAGCAGACGAGGCTACCTGTCGCGTTTTTTTCGTGGTTACGCTTCAGGTCTACTAGCGTAAAAATCTGTAATGACTCCGAAATAGATACCTCCCCAATGGCGTATGTGGGGGGAACTTCCCAAAGGGCGATCACTTCTGGAGATAGGCGAGTTTCCATCCTCCCTAGAAATTCTGGTGACCTATCATTGGGGGGACTCCCTTGGGCTAGAGTTCGTATGGGACGCCCACCTTTGCCAATTTTGCGCCTGGGGTTGGTCTAAATAACTCATTAGCCATGCAAAACTATCCTTGCTTTCCAGGGGTTGCATTCCCTCGCAGTCATATTGCTTATAAAATGAGAAAGCGCATTTCCGGAATTGCTGGTTATTTAAGTCCTCACGGAAACTGTCCGGCGGGGGATTGGGTGCGGGCTCCGGGCTGCGGTTAACCTGTTTCTTCAATCATCCCTTAACGACCAACACCAAAATCGACCACTACGGACGATCGCCTGACGTTGTTGGAAGTCTTCCTTAATGCGATCGCGATGATATTCCCAACCGTCTGTAAATACCACCACTGGTAAACTCTCCACCCGACTCGAAGCCGGACGCATGATAAAATCCGCCCGACAGGGAATGGTTACACCATCTTTTTCGTCCAGCGTTACTTGAGTTTCCACAATCCAAGCACTATTTTTTATTTTGATAAAATAGGCTGTTTTACCATCAATAATCTCTGGTTTCAGCACTAAATCAGTTCGCATTGATAGCGCCTTGATAAAGTTTCTCTCTAGTTCACTCTCTAAATTGCTATTAACTTGAATCGCTGATAAACCTTCCGAATGGTCTTGTAATTAACTCCAATGATTCAGTAATTTTCCAAGTAAATTCTCCGCTTTTTCTGGCTAGTATAGTCTTTATAAAAACTATTCCAATAAGCAAAAATACATTGATAGCACCCGTCTTGATGCCTTTCTTTGCAACTACAGGTTCTCATCTTTTCCAAGGCTTGCAGAAATACCTCTTGTAATTCCTGCGGCTGGCGAATTAATTGCCGGAGATATCCCGTCCCTCCCGGTATGCTATCGAACAGATATAAAAACGATTTGCGGAGGTTGCTTTCCGGTTGCGGTTCTTCGCTAATGGTCGTCCGGAGGTGGTCTACTTTCCCCCGAAACTTCTCTTTTAAGCCTAATTGAAGCGCTGCAATAAACGAGTGCAAACCTTCCCGAGTCCAGAAACTTTCATCCGGCATTAAAAACCGGATTGATTATGATTCAAATTCCCGGTAAAGATACAGCACCTCGATAGTTTTTACCTGGTCGGGTTTGTCCCGCCACTGACAGCTAATCGCGTGATTTTGGGTGTGGTCTTTATTCCTATCCATTACTTTACTATAAGGCAAACTGTAAAGCCTTTTGTCGTAAATTTTTTACCCGCAATTTCCACCGTTTCCCCCGTGGACAAAGACTCGCCTAGGTTGATTTTGCGGAACTTCGTGCGGGAAATATACTCGAACCCAAAGAGAAAGGGTGATTAATCAAAAAAGTTTGTTCGCAGAATTCCGGCAAAAAATCCACTAATAAATGTTTCTTTAAAAATCCAATTTTGCGGCTTTTACTATTATTAATTAGGCGACTTTTTTTAGCCTAAAGTAGTTGCCATAACTTGCCATAACCGCAGCATAGTGAGCAACCTGCCTTTATCACTCCATAGGGTATCATTACATCGCGGGCAGGTTTTTGGATGGGCTTCTGGTTGAAAACTCTCCGTTGCATAACTACAACTTCGACAAATTCGCCACTCTTGCGGCTCCGATAATTTGAGGTCTATTTGGTCAACCTTTACTCGTCTTCCTTCCGCATAAAAAACCCCGCTGGGTACTAATTCTCTAATCGCCACCTGGCTGGGGCGTTCATAGGTCATGGTTAGCACCTCATAACGCTTACCATTCGCCCCTTTTTTTTCCCGCAGTTTCCGCAAAACCATTGACCGTAAAGTTATTCCAGCTTCCGGGAAAGCATAGTTGGGGAGCAGTCCCTCGTCCGTCAAAAAGTTAAAGATATTTTTGTTGTTGATATCTCGGATAATTTCCCGGAGTCCCTCTTTTTCTTGTTCCATTTCTGCCAGCTTTTCCGGGTCTTGCAGGTGGGTTCCCCTTTTTGGGCTTTGATTTTTTTGGTGAGGTTGACGATCGCATTACTAAAACGATGTCGTTCTTTTTTCATTCCTTCTAGGCGGTTCAAAATGCGCCAGCCTAGTCCGCCGATTTCCCCTTGTCCCTGGTGCATGAACTCCTCAATTTGGGCTTGAGTTTCTGGGGTAATGGTATCCGCGAATAAATCTATAAATTCCCTCAGTAATTCCCCTTGCTGGCTGTCAATGAACCTTAGCCAATTGTAAGGAAATCGATTTTGGGCTTGATTTTGCAGATGGTTTAGGATATCATTAAGTTGGGGAGAGAATCCTTCCGAGTCTAACCCACTAGCCACCCAATTATCTAGGCAAAACGCCGTCAGTTGTCTCTCTAAAATCGCCGCCGCGTTTAGATAGCATCCCGAAGCGTCTATCCCCCCTTATAGAATTTGGGCGGGGTCGCTGTAGAAGAATAAATCGTGGGGTTTGGCGTTGGCAATTACTCCCACTAAGGCATTACCGTCTCGTCGTCCGGCGCGACCAATGCGCTGCTGGTAGTTGGCGACGTTGGGGGGGAGAGAACACAGGAAAACACTGGAGAGATCGCCAATATTAATCCCCATTTCTAAGGTCGAAGTCGCCGAAATGAAGTTAGGATCACAATAGCGATCGCTATGGATAAAACGGTGTTCTAAACGTTCGCGGTTAGTGCGGCTTAAAAGTCCCGTATGTTCCGCCGCCACAATGCGACGAACTTCTCCCTGTTGATACATTTGGCGATAGTAGACTAAACCGGGGCGTTGGTCGTCTTCGTGGTAATGTCCCCCACAGCCTAAGCTGCGACAAGTTTCGGGTAAGTGGGAAGAAGTCGGAGAATGGGTGATTTGATGATAACAGCGATCGCAAGTAAGAACCTTTCCCCCTGGGTTAATTATAATCGCAGCCATGGGGATACCCCAAGCGCGACCTTGACCGCAAAAATGAGACTCTAGCAACTTCGCCCCCACCAAAGTCTCGCACGGTGAAGTGTAATATATCAATCAGTTGTTCCTTCAGTAGCAGCGTGTGGGGAGCAAATACTCGCATGGCCCAATCTTCGCACCAACTGCTTGTGTTTTTCCCAGAGATCACCCTTTCAAACTGCTTAGTTTTCGCCGCCCCATTTACCAGAAATTTCGGCGCGGGGACAGAAGGACACACCCCTGGCATATAAACTAATTTAGACAAAAGATATGTTTCGCCGCCACTGCTGATATAATTGCCTTGGGTGACAGGTTGCACAATCGCTCCCCGGTGGCGGAGATGATGCAATAAACCCACGATTAACTCCCTTACCCGGTCTTCACTCACTTTCCGCCGCGCTTCTATTTCATTACTGAGCTTTTGGTGTAGCGTCTTAGTCGCCGCCGTCAGGAATTGGGGGTTAAAGCTGACACTAGCGACCCCGCTGCGTTCCCAAGACGGACCGATCGCCCCTCGGTGTCCGAATTGCGTGACAATTTCCCACACCAGGCGCTTTTTGACTAACTCCAGTAACTCCGGTAAAGCCGTGTGGGGGTCTAATTTAGACTGATCGCCATTTAGGAAGTCGTCCCACTCCCGCAACCATTGCAGGTCTGTCGGTAGGAAAGTCGCGATATAATTTTCTGGGGTGGGGATTTTTTCCCGCCAATAGTCCGCAAAGCGATCGCATAATTCCGGCAAAGTCAGGGGATGTTGATATTCTCGCACTAATTGGAAAATTGCCGTGCGTAATATGCTACGATAGGTGCGGGCGTTATAAAATCCAGCCCGATGAGCAGCATCTTGTACCGAGTCGGAAAAGGTGAGTAGTTTCTTGTCCTGGTTGAACGGTGTCGTGTACAAGATGCCAATACTAGCGCTCGTCAGGCTGGCTGCTTGTGCGCCCAAAATTGATTGATAAGCCGTTCGAGTTGCCACAGAAAGGGCAGTCATGGTTAGATATTAACTGTTCCTGTCCGTTTCGGGTTACTGTTTGCGTCACCTCCTGGACTAACACCGGGATGAAATTATCCGCGTTGTTTTCCTTATGACAACCCCTACAGAATTCCGCCGAAGTTGGGTTAACCGTGAGACAGTGACGACAGAGGAGTTGAGTTTCCGGGTGAGACCCGTCGCCGGGAAACAGGAAGGACACTAACGGCTTCTGGCTGAAAAAGGCTTAATAGAAGCCGCGCAGGTCGTTGGGGATGAGTTTATTATTAGTCGTGGAATGGCGCACACCACCCCAACCCGTCGCCCCACAGTCGCGACAGTGCATGACCGGTAAGGTTTTCTGATTTTGGCGTAACTCTGGGGTGAGGTCGTCCGAGAAAGCAAGTTCCGGCTGCGACTCCACAGAAGCAACCATACGCTTGAGTTCCCGAAACCAGACCTGTACCCGTAATGTTACCCAAGAGGCTATGATTATTGTACCATTGGGGTTGTCAATTTGGCAACGTGCCGCGCTAATTAACGCGAAAATGCTATCCAGGAGAAGATAGCAATATTCTGGGTGTTGTTTGACCGGGAAGTGGAGACGGCTACCAATGCGATCGAGAATTTCCTCGTAGGTGCAGGATTTTTCCTTTAAAAATTAGGGGTCGAGATAGACCTCACGGTCTACCCCTCCCATTCAAAACCGTACT
>NZ_JARPLC010000165.1:0-8386 GCF_032350395.1 Limnospira sp. PMC 289.06 | reverse complement strand
AATGTACGGTTTTGTATGGGAGGGGGAGATGGCGACATCTCTCTCGACCCCTACTCACAAATAGCTGGTGGCAAAAATGGTAAAAAGACCTGGCGGAAGTTTATCAGTAAGACCTCTTAACTTTATATGGATTTGCGATACATCAGGGTCGATGTCAGTGGAAGGTAAAATTCAATCTTTAAACGCTGCAATTCGCGAAGCGTTACCCCATATGGTAACTGTAGCAAGTGAGAATCCTAATGCTAATGTGCTTCTAAGAGTTTTAAAATTTTCTCATGGGGCAGAATGGTATTTTCCATCAGCTATTCCGATATCAGACTTTCAGTGGAAAGATTTAGTTGCGGATCCACTTCAGCAACCCAAGTTAGATATTGTATTTCTAGTAGATACAAGTGGCAGTATGAGCGATGAAATTGATGCTGTAAAAAGGAGCTGCGTTTCATTTGCAGATCAAATTATCAAAGCTGGAGCTAATGTCAGATTAGGTTTGGTTGGTTTTGATATTGGAGGTCATCGCGGATCGAGTATGGGCAAAGCCTATAAAGTTTATAATTTGTCTCGTTATACCATTGGTGTATGGCCTTTAAATACACCTGAAAGATTTAAGAAAAATATTCAATCTCTATCTCTCGGTTTATTTGGAGGCGGGGGATGCTATTTAGCTCAACGCGACACCGTTGACATTTTTCCTCATGTTATTAATACGTTTGATAATTCTTCTGAAAATACTCGAATATTAGTCATTATCTCAGATGAAATGGGTGGCAATGAAGGGCTTTCTGATATTGTTTCCCAACTCAAAAGTGCATCAATTACCAGTCATGTTTTGGGCGTTTCTGGAAGAGAAGGAGCACATAAATCTATTGCCCGCATGACAGGTGGCGAGTTTTGGAATATTACAAAAACTAAGGGGGTTCATAATTTTGAGGATCTATTAGGAACAGTTGCAGACACGATCGCAAAAGAAGTGACTCAAAAGTTAGCAGATGGGACAACTTCTTCAGGAACCGATATGGGTACAGCTTTAAAGCTAGTTTCGCAAGAGTTGAAAATACCCCCCATGAATGAAAGAGCTCTGCCTCCTGTTTTAGTATTAATTTCAGATGGCCAGCCCACTGATGACTTTCAAAGTGGACTGGATGAGCTTATGAAGCAGCCTTGGGGGAAAAAAGCAGTCAGAATTGCTATTGCTATCGGCAAAGATGCCGATGAGGCAGTGTTGCAAAAATTTATTGGTCACACAGAGCTAAAGCCATTGCAAGCTAACAACCCAGAAGCTTTATTTAAATACATCAAGTGGTCATCCACTATAGTATTGAAAGCAGCATCATCCCCGGTTAGCCAAACTGATTCATCTTCTAAGAGTAATTTATCTATTGCTTTGCCTCCAAGTCCTGAAGTTTCTTCTAGTGGTGGAGTTTGGTAAAGTAGTGGAAAATTAATATTTAGTCAAGTTCATCTTTATCAATGAAAAACTAATGAAAAATCAGCCCCACCCTCGGAAAGTGCTTGGAGAAATAATTGCTAAAGATCCAAACTTGTTGCAAGATAGGCAAAGATGCGAAGCATATTTGCGAGATATGTGTCCTGCTTATAAACGCGAAATCAAAATTTTAATTGATGCACATAGGGAGGGAGTACCTAATGATTTGATTTCAAGCAAGCTTCCGCCTGAATTATCTATACAAAATATTTCTCAAAAATTGCAAAATAACTGTGGATTGTCTCTCGAAATGTCTAAATGGGCGGTCGATTCATGGGCAATTGCACTAAAAATAATTGGTGTCTCATCTACTCATAGCTCTGGATTAGGAACTCCTAAAATGACAAAAAAGCACGACATAAAAGTGACAGTTATATCTTTCATACTGGCAACCTTTTCGCTGTTTATTTTGATGGTATTTGGATATAAATATTTTGGATATCCTAAATTTTTATCCCGTCAATATGAAGCTCACGAACCAATTTCTACAAATTTATATAACTTAGAAAGTTCGTTTCCTCAAGAGCAATACTCTAAGTATATAGAATTAGCGAAAAAAAATATTTTATCTTTCCCGGACACAGCACATATAAGGTATTCGCTAGGAACAAATGAGCCAATTAGTTTGAACAACAATCATACAACTAACCTCAATAACAATTTAAATCTAGAAGCCATTGGATATTTAGATGCTTCTGGTGAGCAAGCCTTACCATTTACAAAGCAGGATATATTACAGCTAATTGATGAATTATCTGACAGAATGAATAACAACTCTATTCAGGAATCCGATACAGTAGAAGTTTTAAGCTTAGTCTGTATTGAAGCAAACAGTAACACAATTTATCTGATGAAAAATATTAGTATCCAAGCAATTTTAAGAGATATAGTTAATTCAGCAGTTAACGAAGGCTTAACATTTTTAGAGTCGGATATTGACTTGACTCAATTAGAAATCAATCAGAACTCGCCATCATCAAATTTGATGTCTGGTCGGTATCAGTAATTTATAAAAGTTTTTGGAGGTAATGGTTCAGATAATAAAAACATATATATCCACCCTCCCAATTCAAATGGATTTTGTCTAAAATGAAGTTTAGGTCACTCTCAGGCAATCTCAACTATAACCCCTAAAACTAAAGTTGCTTGCTTTCCATTTTGATTTTTACTGGAAGAACAAATCGCATGAAAAAATCCTCTGTCTGGAAAAAAATAGCCTTGGCTTTCTCGTTTGTAATTTCTTTAGCCCTGATTATAAGCTTATCCAAGCCATCAAATGCAATTGACTCTCGTTATCAGAATTTAATTGACTTAGGAATTATTGACGCTGTAGCCACACCTCATGAACTAGGATTAGACCAGCTAGGACAACAACCCGTAGATTTAAGTGCGAACCCTAGCTTAATGAATTCTATAAGGCGTGTGAACAGAGAGGTTATGCAAATGCCTGAAAATGCTAGATTGATATTTCCTATTGGGACTAACTCTCCTATTAAAATGGGAGATATTCCACAGGATACAGGTCATCAAGCCGATTCAAGAAGTGATGAATATGAAGGTGAAGGTTATGTAGATGGCAGCGGAAACCCTCAATCTTTTACAGCGGGAGATGGAGTTGAAATGACAACAGCAGAGTTACTTGGTAACGGTAGCATTGCTATGGATTTTAACTCTCAACATATTTTAGTAGCTGATGCAAGCCGTACATTTTTACAAGTACGACGCTATCCAACTATTAATCTGATAGTTCGCAACAAGCGGACTGGAACAAGAGCAGTAATGGTAAATACAAACTTGAATGCAGTTTGCCGAGATTTATTAAATGCTGTTTTAAACAGCAACTTGCGCAGTTCTTAACCGTTCAAGTTCGGTCACCTTTCACTTGATAAGATTATCAAGTGAAAGGTGGCTTATTTTGAATCAACAAAAACAATCGATGCAGTTCAAATTAATCTAGTTTAGATTGTAGTTAAGCGCGTCACTACAGTGACTTGCCTCTGACGTTAAGTTTTAAAGAATCACCAAAAATATCATGAAAAAATCCGCTTTCTGGAAAAGATTAGCCTTGGCTTTCTCGTTTCTAATTTCTTTAGTAATGATTATAAGCTTATCCAAGACTACAAATGCAATTGACTCTAGTTATCATAATTTCATTGGCTTGGGAATTATTGAGGCTGTATATACACCTCATGAACTAAATGAACTAGGGTTCAAACAGCTAGGAAAACAACCAGTATATTTAAGTGCGAATCCTAGCTTAATGAGGGCTATAAAGCGTGTGAACAGAGAGCTTATGCAAATGCCTGAAAATGCTAAATTATCATTTCCTGTTGGTACTAACTCTCCTATTAGAATTGGAGAAATTCCAAATGATACCGGTCATCAAGTAGATTCAAGAAGTGATGAATATGAAGCTACAGGTTATGTAGATAGCAGCGGAAACGCTCAATCTATTACAGCGGGAGATGGAGCTGCAATGACAAGAGCAGCATTGTCAGGCACTGGTCACCTCCTAAGACACCAGTGTTCATTGTCAAGATCCGAGTTAAGTTGCCAAGGTAACACTTCTACTGATTTTAACTCTCAACATATTTTAGTAGCTGATGCAAGCCGTATATTTTTACAAGCACGACGCTATCCAACTATTAATCTGATAGTTCGCCACAAGCGCACAGGAAGACAAGCGGTAATAGTCAATGCTAACTTGTATGCAGTTAAACGAGATTTATTAAACGCTGTTTTAAACCAAACTTTACGAATATATTAATTGGTAAATTTTTTCAACTATCAATAAAATAAGCAATGAAACTTTTGTTAATCTTCTTGTTAACGTCCATCTTAAATTTTTCTATTTTTTTTGATTTGACATACCTCTTTGAAAATCATTTTACGGATACTATTAATGATATGTATATTCAAGAAAAAATCTACAATTTAATTGATTTTAAGTCGTCAAATATAAGCTTAATAGACATAAAAAAATATAGTAAAGTTTCTAAGAAAGAGTTGCTAAAACTTAGCTCTGTTTTCAGAGATATCGCTAGAGCTTTAGGATCTGGGTTTTCAACAAAGGATATTTTTTATGACAAATATTCAGAAATTTCCATGACCAATAATGAGATAATAAATATTTTATACAGTGCTAGTCATATTAAAGATTCTCAAGGAGATTGGGTTTCGTTAACCGTGGGACAATCACTAAAACTGATCACTCAACAACTTAATTACTTGGAAAACTTAGAATCCAAAAAAACAATTGATTTGTTGATTAAAGATAATACAAACAATCATGATCAACAAATTCTTAACGTTCCTTTAGATTACTATTGCCAAAGCATACTTCAAAAACTTAAATTATGACTAAGGAAACTCTCGACCGAGCAATATGTCGATTTTTATGTCTTTAGAAGTTCAATTTAGTTTGGAAATCTTTTGGCGATAATTGATTTTAATAAGAAATTCATATAAATTAATCTATGCAGTTAAACTTAATCTAGTTTACAATGAAGTGGTAATTGATAACGTTACAACATTTACCGACTTCTGACGTTTTGTTAAAATTACAAAAAATCTCATGAAAAAATACTCTCTGTTGAGAACATTGGCTTTAGCTTTATCATTTTTAATTTCTTTAGCACTGATTATAAATGTATCAAAGCCCTCAGATGCAATTGACTCTGGTTACCAGAATTTAATTGACTTAAGAACTATTTATGCTGTAGCTACGCCTCATGAATTAGGGTTAGATCAGCTAGGACAACAACCCGTAGATTTAAGTACGAGTCCTAGCTTAATGAGTTCTATCAATCGTGTGCGCCGCCAGCTTATGCAAATGCCTGAAGATGCTAAATTGTTATTTCCTGTTGGTACTAACTCTCCTATTAGAATCGGAGAGCTTCAGCGAGACAGAGGTCATCAAGCAGATTCAATGAGTGATGAATATGAAGCTGTAGCCTATGAAGATAGTAGTGGGAATATTCAACTTCTTACAGCGCAAGATGGTGTTTACATGACAACTGCTGAGTATAACAATAGAGGGAATATTGCTAGTGATTTAAATTCCCAGAATATTTTAGTAGCTGATGCAAGCAATACATTTGTACAAGCACGACGATATCCAAATATTAATCTGATAGTTCGCAACAAGCGCACAGGAAGATTCTGGAAAATTACCAACGCCAACTTGAATGCAGTTTGCCGAGATTTATTAAATGCTGTTTTAAACAGAAATTTACGCAGAATTTAGGATTTAAAATTATGGGAAATATAACCTGAATCATGCTTATGTTTGTGAAGTTTATTTTAAGCCTAGTAATAATTTTTGGGGTGATTTTCTCTGTCGAACAACCAGTTCTTTCTGCCAATGATCCTGAGCATACTTATTTGGATATGCAGCTTAGGCAGTTAATTAATTCGATCGCCCCTAATAATAGTGGTTATCAGTATTTTATTCTACCTGATTCAGAAAATCTTAGTGCAATACCTTTTGATCCTCAAAATGAATTAACAAAAGAAAAAATTTATCTTGGTCAAATGCTGTTCCATGAAACGGCTTTGTCTATTAATCCAATTAATAGTAAACATTGGCAGGAAGCAAGCTGTGCATCTTGTCATTTTGCAGAAGCTGGATTTAGATCAAATTTGCCACAAGCATTAGGAACAGGAGGAATAGGAGCAGGTAAATTGCGACATCCAGATCCCGATGCTTTCCCTGCTGAAATTGATAAGCAAAATATTTTAGCTCCATCTGTATTAAACAGTGCTTACCAAAAAGCAATGTTATGGAATGGGCGTGCAGGCTCTACTGGAGTTAATGGCAAAGAGAAGCTAATTCAGAGCTTCGATATTAATAGATTTAAGCTGGATGGGTTAGAAACCCAGGCCATTAGTGCAATGAACGTCCATAAATTAGGAACAGCCGCGATCGCTCTCATACCTGAATACCAAAAGCTATTTGCTAGTGCTTTTCCTGATCGCCCTTATGTAGGATCAGAAGTTGAAGACTTGAAACGAGCAGGATTAGCAATTGCAGCTTATGAGCGGACTTTATTAAGTAATGAAGCGCCTTTTCAAAAATGGCTAAAAGGTAATAAAATGGCTATGTCAAAAAATCAAATTAGAGGCGCAATTACCTTTTTTAGTTCATCTTGTGTTCACTGTCATACTGGATCAAACTTAGCACGAGACGAATTTTATGCAGTAGGCTTTGATGACCATCCAAAAGATTGGACTGGATTAAATTTAGGGAGAGGTACAGCTACACAACGAGCCAAGGATGACTTTAAGTTCAAGGTTCCGCCGCTTTACAATTTAATAGATAGCTCTCCTTATGGTCATGGTGCATCTTTGACAACTGTACGACAAATTGTTGAATACTTTAATAATGCAAAACCTCAAAAGATGGAGGCTAAATATTCTGGTAACTTAAGTATATTTTTTAAGCCTCTTAACCTAACTAATAAGCAAGTTGATGATTTAACTTATTTTGTAGAAACTGGATTACGAGATCCTAATTTAATTCGGTATGTTCCAAGCAAAATCCCTAGTAGCTTGTGTTTTCCAAACAATGATGATTTGTCAAGAAAACAATTAAATTGTGATTAATTTTTGAGTAAAATAATCAAATTATATTTGAATCTTTAAAGCCATTCAAGATAATTATACCGATTTAAAAATTATGTTTTAATGACTCTATCCTTTTGGATTTATAAAGTCAAATATGTTTTGTTTGGTTAGGTAAATTAAGAGTTTATTTTAGAATTATTTATTATGACAATAGTTGAACTTGCACTATTTATAGCCCTTTTAGTTTTTGTAATTTTATTGGTCGCAACAATTTTAAATAATCCTTCAGAATTTTATACTAAAACACCGTGGTTTGAGATTACATTATATGTTAAATATCGGGCAAGTAAATTGAATGATTGGCTACTGCCACCTCCAGGATATACTCTTTTTCGTTTGCCTAATCACAATAATTTAATCTCTTTTAAGTATCACTGTTTTATGAATACTATTGCTGTAATTGTTAGTGTATTTACTTGTGTCTTAACTTTGATGATCTTGGCAGAGTTAAAACAAATTTTATTGGTAAAATTAATTCATCAAATTGTTTGGGGTTTACCCACCTATTGGTTTTTTTATTTATTTTCAATGCCTTGTATTTTTTTGTTAATCAAGAAACTATAAGTTTCTTGGTTAAGAGCTTTATTAATTATTCATATTGTCTTATTTGTTAATGGTAGATTTAATGAATTATTGTGGGAATACAAAATTATAACTGAAGATATAACTCTGATTGTTATTTTTTTTGAAATTCAAATTTTTTGGTTAAGCTTATGCAGTTGGATTAATTACAAATTACAGTGGGATTAGGTTGGAAAAAACAACTTTAGGGTAATTATTTACGACATGATATTTGCCATTTTTGATAAAAAATAAATTGATTATATGATTATATATAAATTGATTATATTTATTGGGAGATGAACATTTTGCCAGAACGGCTATGTAGCGATTTGGGCTGGGTGAAACCCAGTGAAACCCAACCAGCGAGAGTGCCGTTTTCCGACCCCTAACCTACTACTAAACTTATGATGATCGCGGGTTGGCGAGGCAGTAGCAATGATAGGTTGGCTTTGGTTTTACCCACTGTAAAATTCATATATATAGCGGCACAGTTTTCTATTCTTATAGGATAGGTAAAATCCGGGTATTTGTCAAGGTAAAATATCAGCCATGTAGGTTGAGTGAAACTCAACATCAGTTAGAGATGGTAGGGTTGGGTTTCGTGACCTCCACCCAACCTACTCCACTTGGGGGAAAGTGCGATCGCCTAATTTTCTACCACTTCCCAAAACCCCAGCCATGTGGGTTGGGTGAAACCCAACATCAGTAGGTTGG
>NZ_JARPLC010000164.1:4643-8378 GCF_032350395.1 Limnospira sp. PMC 289.06 | reverse complement strand
GGAAACTGGCGGGTATTTTCAGCCATGGGATTTCCATCAGAATCAGGGTAGATGACGTTTGCGGGTCGTGTGGGTTGAGGGGTAGTTACCATAAAATTAGACCTCTCAATTACCGAACTGGAACACACCATTGAGTCGGTGTCTATAGTTGGCTCACATTTTAGCTGATTTTTTCGTCAACAGCTAAGCAGGTTGGGGGTCGGTACGGAACCCAACACCACCATCTCTCGGTTATATTGGGTTTCACCCTCGTTTCAGCCCACCTACAAATGTTGGGTGAAACCCGAGCAACTCCACTAAAACCCTACCCTCCACAACCGCACCACCCCATCATCACTCCCAGAAGCCAGGGTTTGACCACGCCGACTGAAGCTGACGCTATACACAGTGCTTGTATGTCCGGTGAGTTGGCGCAGTTCCCGTCCCGTAGCCACATCCCACAGTCGCACTGTGTTATCCCCACTCCCAGAAGCCAGGGTTTGACCACGCCGACTGAACCTGACGCTATTCACAGTGCTTGTATGTCCGGTGAGTTGGCGCAGTTCCCGTCCCGTAGCCACATCCCACAGTCGCACTGTGTTATCCCCACTCCCAGAAGCCAGGGTTTGACCACGCCGACTGAACCTGACGCTATTCACAGTGCTTGTATGTCCCGTGAGTTGGCGCAACAACTGCCCAGTGCTTAAATCCCATAGATAAATATCTTTGTTGCTACGCAATGCCAATAACCGCCCATCTGCACTGACCGCCCCACCCAAAGCCGGACAATCAATTTCCCAGACGGCTTCCCCAGTGGCGAGGTTAAATAAACTTGCCCCACCACTTGCAATGACCACCCTGGTTGAGGGGAATTACTTGTCTTACTCCTCCCTGTCCCAGTCGCTTGATCATTCCTTGTTGCTGTAATGCGGGGAGAGTGAAATCGCCGCGCAGGTTTGCTGCCTCCTGTATTTGAGGAGGACTTTCAACAATCTGCCCCCCTTGTGCGATCGCCGATTGAGGTCTCTCCAAAAATGTGGCAATGGGAATCGCCAAATTCCGCCCAGTTTTGTCGCCTCTACCATGAACCCCAATCACTCCTCCTCGGTCATTGAATACCGGCTCGCCGTTCATACCTGGTCGAGTGTTATTGTTGTAAATCAAGCTATAACCCTCATTCGGCTGAGGGAGTTCCCCGATAACTTTCCCATCCGAGATAGTCACCGTGCGTCGAGGCACCGCCTCAGTAGCCACCGGAGCGCCTGCTACATAGACGGTTTGCCCTACCGCCACCCGGTCAGAGTTTCCCCACCTCGCCAGCTTGTAGTCATTCTCGCTGGTAAAAGTCAACACCGCCAAATCCACATCAGCCTGGGGGACAGTCACTTCCCGATTAGCCTCATGGCGGATACCGTCAGGAGTGATAATCAAACAAGTATCCTGAGCATTCCTGACCACATGATGAGCGGTCAGCACATAATAAGTATTGCCCTGACGGCGATAAATCATTCCCGAACCCGCCGCACAGCCATCGACCATCACCGTGACTTCCCGGGCTTTTTTCCCCACATTCTAGGACGACAGCCGACCACAGCCCCCCACACCAAGAGCGACAGCCAGCACTGCCACCACCAACAAACCGGATTTCTGCGATAATTTGGGCATGATAATCTCCATTGGGTTAAGCACTCCCCCTTTGTGAACGACCCTAAAACCCACTGCTATGGGGTCAATGCCGCTCTACCCAACTTTTCAGGGTAAAATACTGGGGATAATCGGACTCATCTATGGGCGACACATCCTGCCCATGGCTAAAGTCGATTATCCTTGCTATTGTAGTTCTGGGGGTGGGGGCATTTTTCTGGCTGAGAGTAAACAGCACATTATTCTCGTTACAGGTCTGCTGCCGGGAATTGACTACGCAAATCACGGTTAGCTGGTTCACTCTGCCATGGGTTAAGTCTAATCCCAATAACTGCCCCCCATGATTGGTCACCGCCAGGGTTAGTCGCTCAGAAACTTGGTGACAGCGCTCTTGGGGAGTCCAGTTATCCCCAAATTCTTCACTATTCCAAGTAATCATCGGCGTTTTAGAAACCGCATTCCCTCTCTCGGCTACGGTTGACCAACCGCTGCTTCCGTCAACGCATTTGAATGTGGTTTGTTCATCGATCGCCTGATTGGTTGTAGGATCAGCAGCAGTAGTGGAAGACCCAGGATTAAAAATAGCCCCGACACCAAACCCAGCCAAAACGGCAACGACTAGCATTAGCACGAAGTATTGAAGTTTGATCATATCCTGACTCCTGTAAGTTGAGTAGAATATTGACTAAGAGGCAATTAAACCTTCTACCCTCTACCTGCTTTCATTATACCAAAATTCAATTAAAATCCCATTCCCCCAAAAACATTATCCCCCCAAATTATGCAAGTCGGACAACTGCTTGGCGGACGCTACCAGATCGAATCTTCGTTGGGTAAAGGTGGCTTTGGCGAAACTTACTTGGCGCGGGATATTCATCTCCCTGATTATCCTCACCGGATTGTTAAACAACTCAAACCCTCATCGACTCAGCCCCGGGTGTTGAAAGTAGCCCAGGATTGGTTCGACAGAGAAGCCCAAACCCTCTATAAACTGGGGGAACACTCCCAAATCCCCCAACTTTTTGCCCTTTTTCAGGAAAATCAAGAGTTTTATCTGGTCCAAGAATATATTGAGGGTCATGATTTGACGGATGAAATCTGCCCCCAAAATGGCATTCCACTCAAGGAACCCCAGGTAACTCAACTGTTGCGAGAAATTTTAGAAGTCCTGAAAGTTGTTCACCAACAAGGTATCATTCACCGCGATCTTAAACCCTCCAATATCCGGCGCAGCACTAGGGATGGAAAAATAGTGCTGATCGACTTTGGGACGGTCAAAGACATTGGTGAAGAAACTACGGTCGCCCAAGGAAATTTTACCCTACCTATTGGTACTCGCGGATATACACCCCACGAACAATGGAAAGGCTGTCCTAATTTTGCCAGCGATATTTATGCGGTGGGAATGTTGGCAATTCAAGGGTTAACAGGATTGCCTCCCGATAAGTTACGGATAAACCCTAACACGCTAGAAGTAATTTGGGCTGATCAAGTTTCTGTCAGCCCCCAATTGGCTGAGGTTTTAAATAAAATGGTGGCTTTTGATTGTCGCAAGCGTTACCAAAATGCCACAGAGGCTTTAGCGGCTTTATCAGGTAAAAAACAATCGAACGCTATCTCTGGTGCTATCAGCAGCCTAAATTCTCGGTCTGTGTGGGTGATTTATGTCTCGGTGTTGGTGACGGTCATCAGTGGTCTACTACTGGGGATGGTTGTCCACGATTTTCTGAATCCTTCTCGACCGCATCTCCCACCATCGCCCATCCGAGAGCGAACATGGTAAATTGTGTTACCATTGATAAGGGCGATCGCGTTCCTGTTTCACCCAATTGGCAAGTGTTGGGTTTCACCCAACCTACTGGGGATGGTTGTCCACGATTTTCTGAATCCTTCTCGACCGAATCTCCCACCATCGCCCATCCGAGAGCGAACATGGTAAATTGTGTTACCATTGATAAGGGCGATCGCGTTCCTGTTTCACCCAATTGGCAAGTGTTGGGTTTCACCCAACCTACTGGGGATGGTTGTCCACGATTTTCTGAATCCTTCTCGACCGAATCTCCCACCATCGCCCATCCGAGAGCGAACATGGTAAATTGTGTTACCATTGAT
>NZ_JARPLC010000164.1:0-4634 GCF_032350395.1 Limnospira sp. PMC 289.06 | reverse complement strand
CGACCGAATCTCCCACCATCGCCCATCCGAGAGCGAACATGGTAAATTGTGTTACTATTGATAAGGGCGATCGCGTTCCTGTTTCACCCAATTGGCAAGTGTTGGGTTTCACCCAACCTACTGGGGATGGTTGTCCACGATTTTCTGAATCCTTCTCGACCGAATCTCCCACCATCGCCCATCCGAGAGCGAACATGGTAAATTGTGTTACTATTGATAAGGGCGATCGCGTTCCTGTTTCACCCAATTGGCAAGTGTTGGGTTTCACCCAACCTACTGGGGATGGTTGTCCACGATTTTCTGAATCCTTCTCGACCGAATCTCCCACCATCGCCCATCCGAGAGCGAACATGGTAAATTGTGTTACTATTGATAAGGGCGATCGTCTCACGGTCGGGTTTCGCGCTTTGGGTTTCACCCAACCTACTGTTTGACTGAATGTTTATTATGGAGAAAGTCACATTTTGCGGGATGTGGATTTGAGCGTATTTCCGGGACAAATGGTTTGTCTGATTGGACGGAATGGGGTGGGCAAAACGACCCTGTTAAAAACCGTTATGGGATTACTGCAACCTCGGAAGGGCCAAATCTATTTGGATGGGCAACCCATTGTCGATAAATCTAGCGATCGCCGTGCTAAAATGGGCATCGGCTATGTGCCTCAAGGGCGGGAAATCATTCCCCGGTTGACGGTGAAAGAAAACTTGATTTTGGGCTTAGAAGCAAGACCCAAACGGCCTAAAACGCCAGAGATTCCTGATGAAATCTTTTAGTTGTTTCCGGTTTTAAACCAAATGTTGCATCGGATGGGGGGGATTTGAGTGGGGGACAACAACAACAACTGGCGATCGCCCGCGCCTTGATGGGAAATCCTCGCTTACTCATCCTGGATGAACCCACGGAAGGCATCCAACCTTCGATTATTTTAGAAATCGAAGCCGCAGTGCGTCGGATTATCCAATCTAAGGGGATTTCGGTCCTGTTAGTCGAACAGCATTTGCATTTTGTCCGCGAAGCCGATTGGTATTACGCCATGCAAAAAGGAGGAATTGTGGCCTCGGGCTCCACGGAAGAACTCAGCAATGAAGTCATTCAACGCTTCCTAGCGGTTTAATCCTAGCTCATCTTTTTTGATGGAAAGGGACTATTTTTACTAAAAGGAGGGAGTCTGATGCTAGTTTAAGAAAGATCCGGAAGGGGGTCCTAAACTTTACCCCGCCCCTCTTATGTCATTAAGGGTGATAAATTTCTATAGTTCGTTCCAAAAATTGATAAAATAGAACCATAACCCGGACTACCCACTAAAGTAGAGGGGCCAAAAAAGAAGTAAAGTTAGTATGAATGATCGCCCATTTCTCTCCATCGATCTATTTGCTGGCGCTGGAGGGATGACAACAGGATTTAAAAACCAAGGATTTAAACTGCTGTTTGCAAATGACTGTGATCAAGCAGCCCTTGCAACTTTATCCCATAATCATCCAGAAGCGATGACATCTTCTGAATCGATTGAATCTTTGAATCCATTTGAGCTTCGTCAAACGTTAAATCTCAGAAAAGGCGATTTAGATATTCTGCTGGGAGGGCCTCCCTGTCAAGGCTTTTCCACTTATGGCAAGAGAGACCCTCTAGATCAAAGAAATCGACTGTATCGATATTTTTTAAAATTTTTAGAAGAATTTAGGCCGAAAGCATTTGTTATGGAAAATGTGGTAGGCATCCTCTCCCTGGAAGGGGGTTATGTGGTTGAGGATATTGTAAATAAGGCTGAAAAACTAAACTATGGTGTCTCAGTTATAACCCTTGATGCGGTAGACTTTGGCGTTCCTCAGTTTAGAAAGCGGGTTTTCATCCTAGGGGGTAGCAATCATCAAAAAATCCAGCCTCCCTCTGCCACTCATGAAATTAGCAAAAATACCTCAAAACCTGACTCAAGTTCTTATCAGCTTTGCCTATTTCCAGAAAGTCTTGACCCTCCCTATCAGCCAGCTATTAAGGTTTCAGAGGCAATTGGAGACTTACCGGAAGAGGTTTTACCCCCTCGCTTAACCCACGAATCAATCCCTTACCCGCCTGTCAGTGGTTTGAGTCGCTATCAGCAGGAATTAAGAAGCAAAACAGGTGAAATTTTGCATCACTCCGCTAAACGGATGATGGGAATTCGTCGCCTGCGTCTTGCTCTGATGCGCCCTGGAGATTACGGAACAGAAATTTCTTCTCGACTTAAAGAAGGAGGGTTTTCTCGGGAACTCATTGATCAATTGTTAAAAGGGGGAAATGGATTGAGGGATATTCATGAATGCCGAAGGCAAGACCGAGAAAAGGAGGAAAAACTGCGAGAAATTCTTCAGCAAGGTCATGTAGATATTCAGGAGGTTTTACAGTCTCTCGATTCGGGAGGATTTGCTAATAAATACCGTCGATTAGACTGGAATGCACCGTCTCATACCCTGGTCGCTCACATGGCAAGAGACTGCTCAGATTTTATCCATCCAGAGTTTGATCGCTTTATTTCAGTCAGGGAATCTGCTCGCCTTCAATCTTTTCCCGATCGCTACTATTTTCATGGGTCTCAATTTCAACAATTTAAACAAATTGGAAATGCAGTTCCTCCGAAACTTGCGGAGGCAATTGCCTCAGAAATTGGTCATTTTCTGGGCCAGACCCTAGGGCAGAGGTCTTATGCTAGAAACTGAACAAAAGGATCGGGAGTTATATTGGAAAAAACCACGTAGATTTGTTTTCCACTTGAGGTTATTTGGGGAGAGGGAACAGTCCGCGTATTATAACTAAAACAAGCACTAAAATCTCCATGTTCTTCAATATAGCGCCGCTTGTCACTGGAATTGTCCGGTGAACCGAACTCTCCGCGATTAATTAAATCTCCCCGAGGAGGGGGGAAGGATTTAACATCTAAGGTCGATAAGAGACTCAGGAACCCATATTGCATCATAATTCGACTGGCCGGAATATCATCGGATACTCTTTCAGCCAAGCTAACTTTGGCGTGAATGCCACCGATGATGCCATATCCGTTCGGTAATAGTCCTCTACTTTCACCTTGCTTTTCAATGGCTATATCAATTTTACTAGAGCCGACTAAATGGGAAATTCCCATGCGCTCTAATGTCTCTTTCTTGTCTTTTTTGGAAAATAAAGGCGTTAACTTGAGGCCGTGATTGCTTAAAAGGGGATTGTATTTTTGGGATAAGGCTAACTCAAAAGCTTCACCGGAAGTTCTCACCCAACTTTGTTCGGGATTTGTTCCCTGCTTATTGCGGAGGTAAATTCGGTACAGGACATGATGCCATAGGTCGGAGGGATTTTCATTCGGACAAAGGCTCCATGCAAATAAAAAAGCATCTGCGATCGCATCTCTGGACTTGACCTTGGGCGCATTTATTTTAGGAATAAAATAGGCTTCAATGGTATCATAATCTTGTTGAGTCGTATTGGGAATATCTACCGTATAGGTACCCAAGGGACTGCCGAAATCAATAGAGAATTGCACTGGGCTTTTTCGGGATATATTTATTAGGGGCTAAGGTTTGTCTAAACTCGGGCAACTTATTCTAAAAGGGAGATCCGCTGTGCAAGCAGTCCTGACAGTGGGTCAGGTTTCGCAAAGTTTTCCACCCCCGAGTTAGGTGCGCTACAGCATCCTGAACACCCTACTTCGAGGGTTCGGGAAAATCCGGGCTGTGCAGAGAGAGTAGGCAAACATAATATTATATTGAAGGGCGGTTATTTTGTCAATTGTTAGGAATACAACCAAATTATGAATCAACCTATTCAAAATCCGACTGAAAATCCAGGGCTTAAAGGATGGCATGGCAGCTTAGAATTAGCTTATGCTCAATCGGGAAGCGCGACTCAACTGGTATCCGCGAAGGCGACGGCGCCTCTCAAGATGCAGCGACCCTTTTATCCGGAAGGGGAAGGGGTTTGTCATAGCGTCATTTTGCATACGGCTGGGGGAATTGTTGGGGGGATTCTCTGGCGCAATCGATTCATCTTCAGGAGAATACTCATGCCTTAATTACCACAGCAGCGGCGGCTAAACTGTATCGAAGTCTGGGGGAAGTGGCGCGGCAAAGGATTCAGATTCAGGTTGATTCGGGAGCTTATTTAGAATGGTTACCCCAGGAAAGTATTGTATTTAATGGCGCAATCTATCGCCAAGATTTACGGATTGATTTAGGGCCGGATGCGCGGTTGCTGTTATGGGAAATTAACCGATTTGGACGGAGTGATCGGGGGGAAAGGTTTGTCCAGGGAGAGTGGCGATCGCAGACGGAGATTTGGCAACAGGGTCGTCCCCTATGGATCGATCGCCAGCATCTCCAGGGGAGAACGGGAACTCTCATTCTGTTGTTAATCGTCAAAAACTGTCCGGATGATCGTTGAGAGAATCCCGACTTGAATAGGATTCTATGACGAACGTATAAGCCGGTATTTTTTCATAGCTTTTAAACACAGCTCCAGGTGACGAAATGTCACGACCTCTAATGGTTTCATCACTGCGATGAAAGTTAATTATAGGGTTATATTTTCTCATAAATTGTGTCGCGTTTTCTGGCGTTACAGCCTTTACACAAAACACAAAGTACAGTATAATGTATGGCTATTGTATAAGT
>NZ_JARPLC010000163.1:2181-8410 GCF_032350395.1 Limnospira sp. PMC 289.06 | reverse complement strand
CCTATTCATCCCCTCCCTGCAAGCGAGGAAGGGGAATTCCGCAACATTTTGTTAAAGTTCTGCTAACCAGGTTGCAATGGCGGATATCAGATTCGCGCTTATTGGGGGGAAAGCCTTTTAAGGGCGCGTCTAGGGGGTCCTCGGTGAGGATGGCAATGGCAATGACCCCGGTGAGTTTTGCGCAGAAGCTGATGAGTTCCGGGGTGGGATGTTCGCAGTCGGTGAGGAGGAGGGCGCGGTGGGGGAGGAGTTGGCGGCGTTGCAGTTGTTTAAGGGCGCGGCGCAGTTGGGCGGGGGTTGTGGGTTCCGGGGGGTCTTCGTCGGGACAGGTGGTATCCCAGATGAGTTCGCTGAGGGTGAGGGCGATTTCCCCTTCCCGGGTTTCGTTGGCGAGGGGTTGGGCGTTGAGGATGAGGATGGGCTGGTGTTGTAGGGCTTGGGGGAGGTTGATGGGGGCGAAGGTTGTTTCGCTGTTATGGGGGGTTTGTTCGGTGATTTCGGGATGGGGGGTGGTGGGGGGATGATGCCAGGCTTGATAAAAATCGGGATAGGGGAGGTTTTCGGCACAGTTCCAGATGAGTTCGTAGCATTCATTAAATTGCTTAAAGTTGTTTTGATAAACTTCATCGCTGAGGCAGTCTTTTAAGGCGGAGACGACTCCTGCATAGTGTTGCGTGTGGTGAGTATTTTCTCTAAACTCTCGGCTGCTAGCCAACGGGTGTCATCATCAGCTCCAGCATCCCGTAAGATTTCCTCTAATGCGGCGATCGCCTGCTGATTCCCTGGGGCGATTTCCCCTAAACTCCAAGCTGCTCGGCTACGGATGTCATTATCAGCACCAGCATCCCGTAAGATTTCCTCTAATGCGGCGATCGCCTGCGGGTTCCCTGGGGCGATTGTTTCTAAACTATTGGCTGCTCGCCAACGGGTGAAATCATCAGCACCAGCATCCCGTAAGATTTCCTCTAAGACAGCGATCGCCTCTGGATTTCCCGGGTCGATTTCCCCTAAACTCTCGGCTGCTTGCCTACGGGTGGAATCATCAGCACCAGCATCCCGTAAGATTTCCACTAAGGCGGCGATCGCCTGCGGGTTCCCTGGGGCGATTTCCCCTAAACTCTCGGCTGCTCGCCCACGGGTGTACTTATCAGCCCCAGCATCCCATAAGATTTCTTCTAAGGCCGCGATCGCCTCTGGATTTCCCGGGTCGATTTTCCCTAAACTATTAGCCGCCTGACAACGAATATAGTCATCTTCAGTGGTGTTGCGGATAATCTCGATCAACTGACCGATGGACTCGGAATTTCCTTGTACGATTTGCCCTAAACTATTAGCCGCTTCCCCACTGGCCCATTCATCTTGAGTGGTGTGGATAAATTTGACTAACCCAGTGATGAGCTCAGGATTTCCTTTTATGATTCCGTGTAAATCAATCAATCTCAAAAAATCCTTAGTCGTGCGAATAAATTGGAAAAACCCAGCAATCACCTCGGCATTTCCAGGGTCGATTTTCCCCAAAATTTCTGCCGACTTCCAACGGGTATCTTCATTCTCAGTGGTGCGGATAATGTCGAGCAATACAGCGATCGCCTGCGGGTTCCCTGTTCCCGGGTCGATTTTATCTAAACTCTCTATCACCTGGTACTGGGTATATTTAGAATCAGTGGTGCGGATAACTTCGAGCAATCCAGCGCTCGCCTTGGGATTTCCCTGTCAGATTTTTCCTAAACTCTCTACTGCCTCCCTACAGGTCCATTCATCCTCAGTAGTGCGGATAATTTCAAGCAAGCGAGCGATCGCATCGGGATTTCCTTGTCCGATTCCCCCTAAACCATCTACTGCCTGCCTACGGGTCCATTCATCCTCAGTAGTGCGGATAATTTCAAGCAAGCGAGCGATCGCCTCTGGATGTCCTTGTCCAATTTCTCTTAAAGTCCATGTCGCCCCCGAACGGGTCAATTCATCCTTAGTAGGGCGCCGGATAATTTCAAGCAACACAGCGATTGCCTCTGGATTTCCCGGGTCGATTTTATCTAAACTCTCTATCACCTGGTACTGGGTATATTTAGAATCAGTTGTGCGGATAACTTCGAGCAATCCAGCGATCGCCTTGGGATTTCCCGGGTCGATTTGCTCTAAACTCTCTACCGCCTTCCTACGGGTATCTTCATTCTTAGTCATGCGGATAATTTCGATCAATACAGCGATCGCCAAGGGTCTAATGGTTTGTGGTATCACCTCTCTCGCCGCTTCTTTGATCGGATCTAAAAAAGTCCGCCATTCTTGTTTTTCAGTATTAAAATAACCGAATCCCCACCTCACAACCTGCCGCACAATCTCATCTGCCCGGGAACAAGCCTTAAATTCATTAATTGCAGCAGCAGCTATGAAATTTGCTTGGTATTCATAAAATCCTCTATCTACTTTGTCAAAGTTCCACTCTCCACAAGCATCCTCAAACTCAACCAACGCACGAATAAACTCCTCCTTCTCCTTCTCATTCTCCTCAGCCTTAGCCTTAATATCCTCACGTCCGAACCACAACAAAATCACCTGCTTCCACTGCGGTTCAAAAATCCGATACCGCTTCCCCTCCACCGGACGATCGCAATGATCCTTCGGCAGAAAATAATCCCAATCCTCCACCGCCAACGCTGCAAAATACTCCTGAAACGTCGCATGATAAAACCCATAGACCTTCTCACGGGGCTTTTCCGCTGCCACCCCCACCTCATTCAACCAACCCAACTTTAACGCTCTGTTTAACAGAGAACTTTTAGCCTCCCGTTTACCCAAGTATTGACGTACCAACCGATGGGTTAACCGAAAGCGGCTTACTTCACCATCGAGGGATACTTTTTCCAACTTTCCTAAAGTTGCATTCAAATCATTTTTTATCTTATCTAGTAATTTATCTTTTTGCTCATTTGTTAATTTATCCTTTTCCTCATCTGTCAATAAAAATTATTCTCCCTTCCAGTTATAAATAAAGTTCACAAAAATCTCATACAACTCCGCCATCGTTTCCGGTAGCGCATTCTCCACCTTCCAAGTCGCACATAACAAGGTTAACCGCAGGGGATTGCGGCATAAATCCTTAATCCGTTCCTTCCCTGTCGCCTGCAACTGTGACCACAACGACTCCGCGTCAGCTTCCACCGGAAACCACCTCCGGATAAACTGCGGCTACATAGCCTACAACTCCTATTCTACCGTTACTTAGGTGTTACTCAAAACCATAGCAGGATCTATCAATCTGTAGCCATAAAATAACCCCTAGGGGTTTAATCTAGGGGCATTAATTTATGAAAGGTTGACGATTAGATTAATCTATCTGATAGATAACTCAAAGGAATAATTTAGCTTCAGAGCTATCAAGATCAACCCCTAACGCTGCTAACCGTTCTATGGCTACGTTCAACGGTATAGGTAACTTAGAGCATCCTTCGATAACTTCTAAGGTAGCGTCAATCCCTTTTGTTTTATAGTTACTCTCATTGACGATTGTGCTATGACCCATAAGTCTAGCTCGCAACTCGATAGGTAATCCATACTTTTCACCTAACAGGTTGTACAGTCTACGAAAAGCATATTTCTGGGTTACCGGGCATTTCATAGAGGAAATTTTTTGAGTAAACCTTGTGTCAAAACCTCCGGTTATGGTTCTGGGTTGAACGCCTTTTTTAGGGCTATATTCTGGTAACAACGGCTGTTTCAATTCCAGAAGTTTAAACATTTCAGGACTGGGAATTGGAGCTACAACCCTTCCTCCTATTTTAATACTCACTTTCCGACCTTCTGAGTCAGTAAAGTAAACATAGTCACCTAGCACCAAGTAATTATCCTGATTATCAGGGTCTGACAGTGCTTTGATAGTGATACCATCATCCGTTACAAATGGCTTAGTTAGATTAACGGCCGCAGCTATCTCGGTAGGCCTTAACCCATACATTACTGCCATACCCGTCACCCATAACCAACTATGGCGGTTATTGCTTACTGTATTGCTTTTAATGGTATAGGCTTTTTGTTTAGCGCTATACCACCAATCTTTAAAGGCATCGATGCCTATCCGTTGTTTCTTTTTGAATTGTGTTTGTTTGGCGTTAATAGGCTCAAGCTGTTTAAGCAAGTGTTCTTTGTTAGGTGATTTCTCAGCTATGGCTTTTAAGATGTAGTAACGTTCCTTGAAGGTTTTGGAGCCTACTAATTGTTCTCCATTCTGCAAGGGAATATATAGCATAGCCTTGAAACTCTCCCAGCTAGGATATTCATCCCAGTTAGGGAACAGCCTGAAATATATTCCTTTAGTAGCCTCGTAAGATGATAGGTCACTGACAATATCGCGAGAACGCGGTCGTCCTGTGTTGCGGTTGTACCCGGCAAAATACCCATCTTCCAGTTGTTGAAATATTTCCCGGTAGGTTATCAGATTATCCTCAATCTGATTTTTCCCTAGGATGGTTTTATCGTACCAATCCCAGAACTCACTAGCGCTGCTGATAGTTCCCAGGGCTTCAGATACCAACTTAGCTTTCTTAACGCCGTCTATCACCCCTTCTGGAGTACACTCAAGGTTAGCCGTTTTGGGTAGTCGTTTTCCGGTTGGTGGTTGCTTAAACTGCAATAAGAGATTGTACCTAACCCCGGTCTTTTGAAGTTTGAGAGTTACCCCCCTAGGACACTCACCCTTAAAATCCTGATAGGCCTTGAGGAACCTAGCATAGCCCCCGTCATAGTTACCCTTTCCCCCTACTGTAGGGGTATTGATATCGTTACTCATTTTTTACTCACTTGTTACTCTGCTATGGTTTTGAGTAACACCTAAGTAACGGTAGAATAGGAGTTGTAGGCTATGTAGCCGCAGTTTATCCGGCGCTGGTTTCGGGGGTTGGTGGCGGCGGGTGAGGATGTCCAGTTAGCGGAATCCTTGTGGTCAGAATTGCAAGAGTCGGGGAAGGAACGGATTAAGGATTTATGCCGCAATCCCCTGCGGTTAACATTGTTATGTGCGACTTGGACAGGAAAAAAGGGAAATTTGCCGGATACGACAGCTAAGTTGTATGAAAAGTTTGTGGACTATATTTATAAGTGGAAGAAAAAAGAGTTTCCGGTGAAGAGTGAGAAAAGAAAACAGTTAAATGCAGCATTAGGAGAGTTAGCAAAAGTATCCCTTGATGGGGAGAGGAGTCGGTTTCGGTTAAGTCATCGGTTGGTCTGTGAATATTTGGGAGAACCCGACGAGGATTCTCTATGAGATACGGCGTTAAAGTTGGGTTGGTTGAATGAGGTGGGAGTTGATGCGGATGAACCGGAAGACCCGGTTTATGTTTTTTATCATGCGACGTTTCCGGAGTATTTCGCGGCGTTGGCGGTGGAGGATTGGGATTATTTTCTGCCGAAGGATCATTGCGATCGTCCTGTGGAGGGGAAGCGATATCATATTTTTGAACCGCAGTGGAAGCAGGTAATTTTGTTGTGGTTGGGGCGTGAGGATGTTGGGGATGAGGAGAAGGAGGGGTTTATTCGGGGGTTGATTGAGTTTAAGGATGGCTGTGGAGAATGGAACTTTGAGAAAGTAGATAGAGGATTTTATGAAGAGAAAGTAGATAGAGGATTTTATGAAGAGAAAGCCTATTTTCTAGCAGCAGCAGGAATTAATGAGTTTAAGGCTTGTTCCCTGGCTACTGATATTGTGCAGCAGGTGGTGAAGTGCGGGTGTGGTGAGTTTGATATTCAGAAACAGAAATGGACAATTTTTCCCAATCTGATTCAAGAATGGGCAAGAAAGGCGATATCTGAAACCATTAGATGGCTTGCGATTTCAGAACTGAGTGCAATTCTTGAGAATTGCCTAGATGAAGATATCATGGACGAAGCGGCATTAAGTTTAGGGGCAATCGGACAAGGAAATCCCGATGCCATCGCTGGGTTACTCCAAATTATCCGCACCACTGAGGATGGACTTACCGGTTGGCTTGCGGCAGAGAATTTAGAGAAAATCGGACAAGGAAATCCCGATGCCATCGCTGGGTTGCTCCAAATTATCCGCACTACTGAGGATGACGATACCCGTATGAAGGCGGCAGAGAGTTTAGGGAAAATCGCTCCAGGAAATCCCGATGCTATCGCTGAATTGCTCCAAATTATCCGCACTACTGAGAATAAATATATCCGTATGAAGGCGGCAGAGAGTTTAGGGAAAATCGCTCCAGGAAATCCCGATGCT
>NZ_JARPLC010000163.1:0-2172 GCF_032350395.1 Limnospira sp. PMC 289.06 | reverse complement strand
ATCGCTGAATTGCTCGAAGTAATCCGCACTACTGAGGATGACGATACCCGTGAGGATGCGGCTAAGAGCATGGGTAAAATTGCTCAGGGAAATCCTGATGCAATCATCACTTTAGTTGAACTAATGGAAACCTCTAAGAATGAATCGACTCGTAGTAGTGCAGTGTATGCTTTAAGATATATTCCCCAGGGAAATCTTGTTGCAATAGCAGCATTAATCAGGGTTATCAACAATACTAAGAACAATGAGCATATCTGGAGGCGAGCGGTATTTAGTTTAAGTACAATTGCTCAAGGAAATCGTGATGCAATAGCAGCATTAATCAGGGTTTTGGAAAATACTGATAATGATGAGAATATCCGTGGTAGTGCGGTAGAGGCATTGGGTGAAATTGGTCAAGGAAATTTTGATGCAATAGCAGCATTAATCAGGGTTCTGGAAAATACTGATAATGATGAGAATATCCGTGGTAGTGCGGTAGAGGCATTGGGTGAAATTGGTCAAGGAAATTCTAATGCAATCATGAGTTTAGTCAAGATTATTGAAAACAAGGCTGAACATGAAAATATTCGGTCTCATGCTGCTAAAGATTTGGCTCGAATTGATGCCAAAAACTATAAAATTATTCCTACCTTAATTTCTCTTGTAAAAACATTCAGGCATGATTTTTATTTTGGAAGATTAGTGTATGCTTTAGGTATAATCGGAAAAGATAATCGTCAAGTCATTAAGATTCTTTCTGAGCTTATTACAAACGACAATTTTTTGGTCTCTCGCACAAGACAATTTGTATTGGCTCTTGCTCTAAACAAGGTTGACTCAGAAAATTTTCAAGCAATTGATGTTTTTATTAATCTCATTAACACTGAGAGATTGACATATGGACAGGCAAAAGTGAGAGGAATGCTCACCACACCAAAACAATCTGTACGGTTCGTCTCAGCCTTAAAACACAACCTCAGCGATGAAGTTTACCAAAACAACTTTAAACGATTCGAGGCATCCTACGAAGTCCTTTGGAATTGTGCCGAAAATCTCCCCTATCCCGAATTTTATCAAGCATGGCACCATCCCCCCACCACTCCCCATCCCGAAGTCACCGAACAAACCCCCCATAGCGGCGAACCCTCTTTCGCCTCTCCCCTCACCTGGGAATCCCTGCAACACCTGCCCCTGTATTGCCTCAACGCCGACCTCCTCGCCAACGAAACCCGTGAAGGGGAAATCGCCCTCACCGTCATCGAACTGATTTGGGAAATCACCTGTCCCGACGAAGACCCCCCGGAACCCGCCACCCCCGCTGAACTGCGCCGCCACCTCAAAAGCCTAAAACGCGCCCCACCTCCTCCCCCACCGTGCCATCCTCTTCGGTAGCGAAACGGTTTCCACCCCGACCCAACCCACCCCAGAACTCATGGCCTTTTGCCAAAAACTGACGGGGGTAATTGCGATCGCATTTCTCACCTCAGAACCCCTAGAAGCGCCGTTAAAAGGCTTTCCCCCCAATCAACCGAATCTGATATCGGCGATCGAAACCTGGTTAGAGGAGATTTGAGAATATTGGTTTCTATAACGCTCGATTTTAGAGCATCTCGTTTACCCTGATGCCTTGCCAGCCCAGCTATAATTTCTACAACAACGACAGAGGTAAAATTGTGTCCGACCTGAAAGAAATTGAACAAGCAATTCTCTCCCTGCCATCCCATGAGTTTGAAAAACTAAAACAATGGTTCTTTGATTTGGATTATCAACGGTGGGATGAACAGATAGAACAGGATATTGCCGAGGGTCGTTTAGAAGCCCTCGCTCAAGAGGCGATCGCGGAGTTTGTATCTGGACATTGCCGAGAACTCTGATGCACTATACCACTCGACGATTTTGGCAATGTTACCATGCTTTACCGGAAGCTGTACAAACAACTGCCGATGAATGCTACAACTTACTCAAATCTGACCCGTCTCATCCGTCTCTCCATTTCAAAAAACTGGGGAAAAGGTATTGGTCGGTTAGAGTAGGGTTAAATTATCGTGCTTTGGGTGTTGAAGTAGAGAACGGCATTTCTTGGTTTTGGATTGGAACCCATGCCGAGTATGACCGATTGATTAGCAAATAACCTGGAAGCGTTTACCTTTGTCTTGGAATTGTAGAAGTCCAGATTGGTGTCAAGGGACT
>NZ_JARPLC010000162.1:0-8700 GCF_032350395.1 Limnospira sp. PMC 289.06 | reverse complement strand
TTTGATAAAATTCGGGATAGGGGAGGTTTTCGGCACAGTTGCAGATGAGTTTGTAGCATTTAGCGAATCGTTTAAAGTTGTCTCTGTAGGTTTCATCGCTGAGGCAGTCTTTTAAGGCGGAGACGACTCCTGCATATTGTTCAGGTGTGGTGAGGATTTTCCCTAAACTATCTGCCGCCTGAATACGGGTAAATTTATCCTCAGTAGTGCCGATAATTTCAAGCAATCCAGCGATCGCCTTGGAATTTCCTGGGTCGATTTTCCCTAAACTATCTGCCGCCCACCTACGGCTATTTTCATTCTCAGTAGTGCGGATAATTTCAAGCAATACAGCGATCGCCTTGGGATTTCCTGGGTCGATTTTCCCCAAACTATCTGCCGCCCACCTACGGCTATTTTCATTCTCAGTAGTGCGGATAATTTCAAGCAATACAGCGATCGCCAAGGGTCTAATGGTTTGTGGTATCACCTCTCTCGCCGCTTCTTTGATGGGGTCTAAAAAGGTTCGCCATTCCTGTTTTTCAGTATTGAAATAACCAAACCCCCACTTCACCACCTGCCGCACCATCTCGGTAGCCAGAGAACAAGCCTTAAATTGATTAATCCCAGCAGCAGCCAGCAAATAGGCTTGATATCCATAAAAATCTCTGACCCCACCCTTAAATTCAACCAACGCCCGAATAAACTCCTCCTTCTTCTGGGCCTTAATATCCTTACGCCCCAACCAACACAAAATCACCTGCTTCCACTGCTGCTCAAAAATCCGATACCGCATCCCCGCCACCGGAAAATTAACATGATTCCGAGGCATAAAATAATCCCAATCCTCCACCGTCAAGGCTGCAAAATACTCCTGAAACGTCGCATGATAAAAGGCCAAAATACTACTATCGCCGCGTCCATCTCTGCCCACCCGATTTAACCAACCCAACCGCAACACCAAATCAGCCCACGAAGTCTTACAGCTTGTTCGATATTTAATTAGTACAGTAACCGCATTTAGTAAACCAGTTCTTAAACGTATTTCCATCAGCATTAGAGCCAGTTTAATTAACTGTTCTAGTGCTTCCATTGCTCGTGTTGGAAACATTCTGACCACTGACTTAACCGTTGACCGCAACATTTCAATAGGATTGAAATCTGGTGAGTAGGGTGGTAAATATTCTACTCTGGCTCCCGTAGCAGTGATCATTTCTTCAATGCCCTCCATTTTATGGATATTAAGGTTATCCATAACTACGACATCCCCTGGATTCAGTCTCGGAACCAAGTCCTGTTCAATAAAATCCTGAAAATCTTTACCTTTCATAGAGCCTTCTATGGCTTTTTTAGCTACCAATTATTCGATACTTATGGCTCCAATTAAGGTAATTTTTTGTCTTAATAAAAACGTATTAAATATCATGCTTTTTTGCCTTTTTTACTCCTCGCTATAGAGGGACTCATCCCTACCCAGAAAGCTGTCTCATCAATGAATATCATTTTTGAGGTATATCTCACCCGCTCTCGGTAATCAAATCGCTGTTGTTGACCTTCTTCCGTTGCTACCTTTTCTGACCGGTAATTTTTTTTTAAGAGTTAGTTCTTCTTTTTTGAGGAATTCACACATTCCTCCGACGCTGACATAAACATCCAGCTCATTTAGGAGATGTTCTCGATACTGTCGAACTGTCCCATCTGGGTAATCTTGTACCATCTGAATAATAAAGTATCGATAAGATTATAGCTGGCTAGGACGATTGAGCCCGGGCTTTTGAGGAGTTAGATCTTGAGTTTCTCGATATTTTTTTGATATAACTATGAACAGTAGCAGGACTCATCATAAATTGCTCTGCAAGTTGCCTAATTGAGCCTTGGCCTAATTGATAGGCGGTGACCACTTTTTTCCTAAAAGCAACAGAATAACGGCTCATGGGTGAATCCAGTTGGAATTGAGTTTAGCCCTAGTTGATCACCAAGTTGTTATAGGTATTCATTGTTACACATATTTAATGAACAAGCTGTCATAGCGCTTTCCAGTCCCTTGGGGAGAAAGTACACCCCACTCATCCAGTTTTCCAAGTCTACGGTAGCGCCAAAATCTGCTAAGATGGCAGGGGATACGGTGGGGGTCAGAATCCACAACCGGGGTGATTCTCCGGGAGCGAGCCGTCTTTTTTCCCGAGTGGCTTGGCGTTCCCATTGCGCCTTCATATCTAGGAACTTCACCAGACAACTGCGAATTTCTCTGGGTTTAACAGGATTGCTAAAAGGCTCAAAAACCTCACTGGTGGTGGCTAATCTTCCCAATAAGCCTAGGTTACTAGCCGAGGCGAGATTTTCCGGGCGGGGTGTGAAAAAGATGTCAATTTCTCGCCTTTCTGAAGCCATGGTTTTGCTGGTTTCAGTTGCACCTAATTGCTTTAAGAGTTCCTGGATATATTGTTTGGTGAATTGGTCGTAGATAAATCTGGTCATTTATAGCTGTTTTCGAGGTCTCTAATTATTAATTAGACTCTAGTCAGGCTCCGACAGCAGTCCTCAATTGCTGCCTTCACCCCCCCCCGACTGAGAAACCGGGTTTCTCAAAGAAACCGGGTTTCTTGACCCCCCCGACTCAGAAACCGGGTGATTTTCATTATGATGTCTTGCCATGGGGGTAGTTTTTTGAAATAATAGCCAGGTATCAGTTAAACTAATCAACAAATCCCATCAATGGGAGGGTACGATCGCAGATGATTTTATCTCGTGGTAAGTGTTTAATACTCAGCTTGCTGTTAACGACTTTCTTGGGCGGCTGTTATACGCGAAAAGCTAGGCAATGCGAAAAACTAATTGATGTGGTACACCGGGGTAATTCCTTAATTACAGCCCAAGGCGATCGCTACGATATAGCGACTACCAAACAGTTAGCCGTAGCACTTGATGGCATCGCTAACCAAGTAGAAAAACTAGATATTCACAACGAGGAATTACAAACTTTTCAAAATGGTTATAGCCAGAGTTTCCGGGAGATAGCCATAGGTCTCACCCAAACGGCTCAGGTGCTGGAAACCGGACAAACTATCCCCGTTAGCTTTCAAGGACGACAACAACTTAAACAAGCCAAACAACAAATGCACCAAGCCACAATCAGGACTCAGCAAGCAGGCGATCGCCATGATAATATAACCCAGGAAATGCTAGTTTATTGTCCTCCGAAATCGACTAATTAATGGTGAATTTTTAGCAGTAAAACATAGTTACCTAGGCGCAATTTTTCCGACCAAAGTTCATACTCCAGTCGCAAAAATTCTGGCAGGGGATAACCAACTAAAGTTAGGTCGCGGGTAAAATTTCGCAGGCGAATTTGATTCGGTAAAGACTCCGACTGACCCTGAAGATAATAACGACTGAGCCCGTACATCCCTTTTTGCCATAGATGACGATAGCTAAATTTACTGTTCCCCTGCATAGTCATGACGGCACGAGCGGGGGACACTTCCAACCACAGGAGTCTGGGTGGGTGACATGGCGGTACAATGGGGACTCGATCGCCATGACTCTCGGATTGATAGTCTAACAGATCTGGTTCCTGTAGGATAAAATGAAACTGCTGTTTGTCTTTTTGGTACAAGGTAGCCGCTGTCTCAATTTGCGATCGCAGTGGTAAATCCGTAGAAATCCAAGATAGACTAACAGGCTTGCGGTGATGAGTGAGCATAAAATATCTTGTTAATTGATAGGATTTTCAGTCCTGATGGGAACTCAGGACCCCTAAAGCGATAGGATTTGAATATCAATCCTTATCTACATCTATCCTAATGCCATCTGTAGTTGTCACCCTAGAAAATACAGAAAACCAACAGAAACTCAAAATTAACCCTCCCTCTTCCGGTTTATCCCTCCAGGGTAGCCTTACCATTCCTGGGGATAAATCTATCTCCCACCGCGCTTTAATGTTAGGAGCCCTAGCAGAAGGAGTTACCACCATTGAGGGTTTACTCTTAGGCGCAGATCCTCGCAGCACGGCTGAGTGTTTCTCTGGGTTGGGGGCAGAAATTTCGGAGTTGAACTCACAACAGATTAAGGTCAAAGGCTGTGGTATCGGTAATTTACAGGAACCCGATCGCGTCCTTGATGCTGGCAATTCTGGCACTACCATGAGGTTAATGTTGGGGATTTTGGCTTCTCACCCCGATCGCCTCTTTACTATCACAGGCGACAGTTCCCTGGTAAAACGACCCATGGATAGGGTTATTAGACCTCTCACCCAAATGGGGGCGACTATTTGGGGGCGGCGATCGGGTTCTTTGGCTCCTCTGGCGGTTCGTGGCCAACAACTCCAACCGATTCATTATCATTCCCCCATCGCTTCGGCTCAGGTCAAGTCCTGCATTTTATTGGCTGGATTGATGGTAGAAGGGGCTACAACCGTGACGGAACCTGCCTTGTCAAGGGATCACACGGAACGAATGCTAAAGGCTTTTGGGGCGCAATTAACAGTGAATCCAGACACTAACAGCGTGACGGTGTTCGGACCGGCTAAATTGCAGGGTCAAACTGTGATTGTCCCTGGTGATATCAGTTCGGCTGCTTTCTGGTTGGTGGCGGCTTCTATTGTTCCGGGTTCGGATATAACCATCGAAAATGTGGGGGTTAATCCCACCCGGACGGGGATTTTGGAGGCTATGGCTATGATGGGGGCTGATATTGAATCCCAAGGAGAAAGGCTTGTGGCGGGGGAACCTGTGGCAGATTTACGAGTCCGTTTCTCGCGATTAAAAGCCTGTGAAATTAAGGGTGATTTGATTCCTCGGTTAATTGATGAAATTCCGATTTTGGCAGTGGCGGCGGCTTTTGCAGAGGGGACTACTACGATCCGAGATGCGGCGGAATTGCGGGTTAAAGAAAGCGATCGCATTACGGTTATGGCTACGGAATTGACGAAAATGGGGGCGAAAATTTCGGAGTTACCTGATGGCTTGGAAATTACTGGCGGTTTCCCTTTACGGGGGGCTGAAGTGGACAGTGACACGGATCATCGTATGGCTATGAGTTTGGCGATCGCTGCTTTAAATGCCAAGGGTTCTACTACTATTCATCGCGCCGAAGCTGCGGCTATTTCCTACCCTGATTTTGTCGAAAGTCTACAGCAATTGATAATTAATAATTGATAATTTCGTAGGGGCGGGTTCTGCTGTCAATTAAATCTGTCACCGAGAAGACTAATAAACCCGCCCTCTATTGATAATTGATAATTGATAATTTCGTAGGGGCGGGTTCTGCTGTCAATTAAATCTGTCACCGAGAAGACTAATAAACCCGCCCTCTGGCGACAGGTGTCAATTAAATCTCTCGGCGAGAAGACTCATAAACCCGCCCTCTGGCGAGAGGGGGAGAAAGTCAATTTTCTACGGTGTGACCATAGAGGTCATAAATATCAGCATCGGTGATTTTCACAGAAACTAAGGACCCTAAACGGGCGTTTCCTTCCACATAAACTAAGCCATCGACTTCCGGCGCAAACCTAGCCGATCGCCCTATGAACTCCCCTGTAGAGGGGTTTTCTTGTTCAACTAAAACATCCACCACCTCACCAATACACTGGCGGTTACCCTTGAGAGAAATTGGCTGTTGTACCTGCATTAGTGCATCCCGTCGCGCGTCCATTACCGCCTGAGATACGGTGTTATCCAGAGTATAAGCGGGGGTTCCTTCTTCGGGGGAGAAGGTGAAAACACCAACATGATCAAATTCGTGGCGTTTCACAAATTTGAGGAGGTGTTCAAAGTGGCTGTTAGTTTCTCCCGGAAAACCGACAATAAAAGTAGTCCTAATTACAGCATTAGGCATAGCTGTTTTAATATTCTCAATAATATGGTCATTAACCTGACCCTGCCATGGACGGTTCATGGCGCGGAGAATTTCCGGGTGGGAATGTTGTAGGGGTAGGTCTAGGTAGGGGAGAAAATTGGGGGTTTCGGTGATCGCATCAATGACTTTAGGAGTTAGTCCGGTGGGGTAAGCGTAGTGCATTCTGATCCAGGGTACATCAACTTTACCCAAGGCGCGGATCAGGTCTGCGAGTTTTGGTTCACCATAAATGTCGGTTCCGTAGTTAGTGGTAATTTGGGAGATTAACACTAATTCCTGGACTCCCTGATCTGCCAATTGTTTGGCTTCGGTAACTATTGATTCAATGGTACGCGATCGCTGATTTCCTCGCAAGTGGGGAATAATGCAAAAGGCGCACCGATAGTTACACCCTTCGGCTATGCGTAGGTAAGCGACCCCTTCCGTGGTTGTCCGATAACGGGGGACGGTATGATCAGCAATATAGGTGGGGTCGGCAGAAATTTCCGAGACGCGATCGCCTTTTTCTACCCGATTAATTACATTAACAATTTTATGATAATCTCCGGTTCCTACTACTGCTACAGCTTCGGGAAGTTCATCAAGTAATTGTTCCTGGAAGTGTTGCACCATACACCCAGTAATCACTACTTTTTTATGGGCTTCGGCTAGTTCAACTATGGTGTTGACGGACTCTTCTCTGGCTGATTCAATAAAACTACAGGTATTCACTACCACATAATCAGCAGCCTCTTCGTTGGAGTCTACTTGATATCCGGCTTCGGCTAATAAACCGATCATGTGTTCGGTGTCGATGCGATTTTTTTCGCAACCTAAATGGGAAAATGCGATCGTTGGCTTGGTTGCCATAGTTGATAAAAGTTTGGATGCACAAACTCGGAACAGTACAAGTATACCATTATAGCTGTTAACATGACAATTGGCAATGGCATCAGTCAACTGATAACTACTTTTCTGTAATTCCGGTTTAAGGAATTTTGGGGAAGTGTGAGGGCGCTTTTTATTCTAAGGGTTCAAAATCTGGCTGAGAGGTTCACGGCTGGGGCTGTTTTTGGGGCTATTCAGACCATCAAAATAGGTAACTTGAGTTGGATAAGCAAACTCAATCCCCCTTTCTTCAAAGGCAGATTTTAGTTGATAATTAATCCGCTGTTGTATATCCATATACATGGCATAATCGCTGCTGAGAACATAGTAAACAATCTCAAAGTCTAGGCTAAAGTCTCCGAAACTTGAGAAGTGCGCCCGGTCAAATAGGGTGTTTTCTATAGGTTCGATAATCTCTCGAATGAGGGCGGGAATTTGTTGTAGTTTCTCCTGGCTGGTTTCATATATGACACCAATTTTAAACAGTATCCGCCGCCTTTCCATGCGTTTATAGTTATGAATACGAGAGGCGGTGAGGTTGGTATTAGGAACTACTACTTGTTCGCCACTTATGCTTTTAATGCGGGTGGTTTTAATCCCTACATAATCAATGCTTCCCGCCATGTCCCCAACTACGATAAAATCGCCGATTTCAAAAGGGCGATCGAACAGGATGGAGAAATAACTAAATAGGTCTTGTAGGACTCCTTGGGAGGCTAAAGCAATGGCTACACCCCCAATTCCTAAACCCGCTACCACGGCGGAAATATTGAAGCCGAGGTTATCTAGCACAAAGATAATTCCTAATACCCAGGCGGCGGTACGAATGGCTGGCAATAGGGCATTTAGGGCGCGGTCTACGGTTTCTATGTCTCGACGATTTAACCAGTATAACCGCATAGCATATTCAGCGAGGGATACCACCAGCCTCACACCTAAAAAGGTGGAGAAAATTAAGGCGATCGCATTAATTAAATTACCGAGAATTGGGTGCAATGATAAGTTAGTGATTGCCACATAAAATATAGCCACATAAGCCAGGGGGATTAGGGCTCTATCCCCAATTTTCACCAAGGCATCATCTAACCGACTATTGGTTTTAACCGCCCAGAGTTTTAACCGCCTCAAAATCATTTGTTCGATGACTCTGATGGCTAAAATACCCAACACAATAATCACAAAAGCGATTAAATAATCAGATAGGGTATTGGTCAATAATTCTTCTTGTAAAATCTCTAAAATATCCATCGTCAATTTTTCAACTGTTAACTGTCAATAGATGCCCAAATACTGGGGACTTGTTCTGGTGTAACGTGATCATACCAGACTTGCTCCGGTAAGACCAAAACCATCGGCCCATTACCACAGGACCCCAGACAGCCGCTAGGAGTAATGACCCCGACGGAAAAATTGGCAGCCTGAAAAGCCTGTAAAACCTTGGCTGCGCCTTGTTTACGACAGGTCCGATTATGACATATTATGATTTGGATAGAGTTAGATACAGACATTAGAGCGAAAAAAAGTCCTGATAGTTTAAAATTGGGTAGCAGAAAGGGTTGAATCTGCACGAGTGTTAAAGTGTTGAGGCAAAAATCACAGCAACCACAGCAAATTTACTATCAACCGGGGTTTCTTGGTTTAATGGCTTGTGCCATGTATTTTAACCTGTGTACGTTATCATCACCCGCACTCGCCCAGATTAGACCAGATGGAACCCTACCTCAAAATAGTATAGTCACTCCCCAAGGTAATGTTATCAACATCGAAGGTGGAACCCAAGCGGGAAATAACCTCTTTCATAGCTTCGGGGAATTTTCCCTTAGCACTGGTAGCATCGCCTTATTTAACAATAGCCTAGATATTCAGAACATTATCAGCCGGGTAACGGGGGGAATGCCATCAAATAATTGATGGTCTGATACAAGCCAACGGAGTCGCCAACCTATTTCTATCTTATTCCCAAACTTTCACCAATAAAAACCCCGACCTAGGGAATTG
>NZ_JARPLC010000161.1:0-8954 GCF_032350395.1 Limnospira sp. PMC 289.06 | reverse complement strand
AAATCTTGAGGTGTGGGAGAATGAGAAGAAGAGAGATCGGAGGGCGATCGGTGTTGAGTATCTTTAATAGTTTGGATAAACTGACCAACAATGTTAATATCAATTTCTTGTAATACACAATTGCCACACTGGGAAATTTCAGAAACCCTATGTTTTTTATCTATCTTGGAACGAAAATTATATTTATTCAGGTCTTCCCCTAATTCATCCCGCAGCTTATCCCATAACTTAGCGGCTTCTTTCTTAACGTGAGATTCACGACAATTATTATATTCTTTAGCAATTTGAGCATATTTTTTTCCTGACCACACACCCTTGAGTATGGCTTCCTCTATAGGCTTGAGAGGTTCGCCGGTTTTCTCAAGGATCAGCTTTTCAGCCCACTCTAACACTTCTTCAATATTTTTCATCAGTAAAAATACAGAGACTTAATCTTAAAGCAAGAACTATATACCACCAAATCCTACTTTGTCAATCACCGGGAACCCAATCCCACTAAATCCTACTAATTTTTTTTCAGGGTACTGGGGAAAATTGGGTACTAAATACTACTTTCCAGAGTTGATTACTTTCGCTGATTGATATAGATTAAGATAGTATAGAAGCCGTACAATAGTAATTTACACCTGTTGAAAACTATTCCGCTAAAAAACCACTAGCTGCAATAGGTGGATTTTATTGTCATGTTCTATCGGATATCCTACGTTGTGTGAAACATCGCGTAGGAAATATTCTAAGTTTACGGAAATAGGGCTAAAGCCATGTCTCAAAATACTGTTAATCCCGTTCTAGATTTGTCTCAGCCTCAATCGGAGGAATTAGAAAGCACTCAGCCGCAAGAATCGGTATCCAGCACCCTACCTTCACAGGAAGAGTTTTTTAGTTTGATTGATGACGAGCGGAAGTTGACTCAGGATCATGTCCTTCCCTCAGAAGGCGAAAGTACCGTTCCTGGATATTACGTTTATCACAAATACAATAAGGGTACTTAGACAGCGCCAGTTCTTTTGAGTTAAGGATAGCAAATCTGCAATTAGAGATTAGATTGATATCTACAACTCAGAATAACTGCTCGATCGCCTCTCGGACAAATAGCCCCATCCCTCTGCAAATAAAATTTCTTCTATTAGATTCCTTCTACTAGACTAAACTCGTTTTGTTTGAGAGGCCAAAAAACTCGCCGTGAGTTTGGATAACCTAACGGAAGCGCCAAGATGAAAACTTTACCTGACAACACGGTTAGCAGTAGTTATTCCGCCATCAATCGTTCGTGGGTCAGTCTCCGAAACGTTCACGAACTTCATATCGAGCTAACTAATGTCTGCAATTTACATTGCAGCTATTGCTATGCCGAAGTAAAAACTCCAGGAAAAGAAGTTCCTTTATTTGATATCGATACTTTCGCGATCGCCATAGAACGAATCGCTGAGTATTCGCGAAAATCTCATATTGAACTAATATTTCACGGTGGAGAACCATTGCTTCAAAGCGATCAATGGTACGATAGAGCCTGCACTTTAGCCGTCAAAATCCTAGGAGACAAAGGCAAAACAGTAGACTTTGGTTTGCAAAGTAATTTAACTCTACTAAATGACGAGCATATTGATGTATTTGCACGTCATGGAGTTAAGATTGGCACATCCATAGACGGCCCAGAAGCTGTACACAATCAGGTGAGAGGTGGCTTCAAAAAGACGATTCATAACTTAAAGCGGTTGCGGGAGAGAGGTATTTTTTCAGGGGCGATCGCCGTTATTCATCTTCACAATTGGACATTAGTTCCCCAAATTTACGAAACTTTCTACCAACTAGGAATTACAGCTTTTCACCTGAATATTGCCTCGGCAGTGGGACACGGAATTGGTGCCAAACCTTTAAGCGAGGAGCAAATATTTAGAGTTCTTAAAGATAACTTAGATAGTCTCATTCGCTATGAGGGGTCAATTGTAGAGACGCGAATGTTAGCCAAAATCCAGCGTCATCTAGCTGCACCTTCTGCTAAAGAATTTCTGGATCAGTTAAGGTGTGATAATCCCTTTTGCCATGCTGGAATTAACATGATTGTTGTTAAGGAAACTGGCGAAGTTTATCCTTGTGGTTGTGCTGGTTCTAGCGGAAATGTCCAAAGTTACTTACTAGGAAACATACTCGATCCAGATGGGTTCGATCCAGATGGGTGGAAGCAGAAATTACATGGCTTTCATGGGAAGACAGATAAATATGAAAAAGATTGTCGGACTTGTCCCGCGAAATTTGTTTGCGAACATGGTTGTCCAGCATTTGATTTGAACGATTCGGAAACTCCAGAAAATCATTGTGGCGCAACTAAGCGATTTGAACGTTATCTTCGCACCTTGCCTTTAGAGGCGATCGAGCAAGTAGCACAGATGAGTCCCCAAATGGCTAAAAGTAAAAATGCTGCTGACATCATAACTAACTGGCAATAGGGTCTAAACGCAGTAACTTTTGGCTCCAAAAGTAACATCTCAAAAAATCAAAAACATCAATTTTAGGTAGATTACATGAATTTGATTGTTATTGACAAGTGTAGCAATTACTGTGCCTACTGTTTTGCCTCCACCGAAATGGGTAAGTCAGGAAAAAAGACAGTTTTAACTCGTGAAGGTATCGAGCGGGTTGTGCAGTTTATCAGTCGCAGTGGTCCTAATTTTCGTCTGAATATTATCGGAGGTGAACCTTTTTTATATAAAGACCTGGTTTATCTCTTAGAAAAGTCGATGGCTGAACCTGCTTTGGGTGATGCCACTATTTTTACGGGAGGTATCTGCAATACCAATGAAATTCTCAAACTGAAACCCTATCGCGATCGCCTTAGCCTGCTAGTTAATCTCAACGAACGTCGGGATTATCGCCGAAACACTGAATACGAGTTAGTCTTGCACAACATTGATGTTGCTCTTAACCTGGGCATTCCTGTTAACATCGGCTTCAATATTTGGCGTCAGGATTTCAACTATCAAGAAATTTTAGATGTGTGTGAATCCTTTGGCATTGAATACTTGCGCTGGACAGTTGCCTATCCAGAACTGAACCCATCGCCGGAAGTCCAAGTATTGAGTCCATCGGAGTATCACGCTGTAGCCCCAAGAATAGCTGAATTTCTGGAAGCAGCCTACTGGCAACACATTCAAGTCTATCTCGATTGTCCGCTACCTAAGTGCTTTTTCACTTCCGAACAACTGGGTCGAATTCAGTTAACACAGCCCAAAAGTGCTGCCTTTCGTTCTTGTGGCCCGGTTATTGATGTGAACCCAGCCCTAGAAGTTTTTCGGTGTTATGCGTTATCCGATCTGGAACGAACCCAACTGACAGATTTCGATAACTTCTCGGAATTAATGGCTTATTACAAACGGGTCATTGATGAAAAATACGATCGCCCGCAAGTTTACGATCGCTGTGATACCTGCGAATTTGCCGAAGACCGTTCCTGTTACGGTGGCTGTATGGCTAATAGCGCTGAATCGATCGGTGGACGGGAATCCCAAGAAACACTGCTCAAAATAGCGTACCAAGCCATCCAGCAAGGGCGAGGTCAAGAGGCAGAGGTCGCACTCAAAAAAGTCTTTCGCAAAGATGCGGGTGTTTCCTTACTTTGGGCGCACCGCTGGAATATTGATGGGGATATTTCCCAAGCGAAAGTTTTTGCTCGCCAAGCGGTCAATCGCAGCCGTACAGTCCAAATGCGTGCAATGGCGACAACTTTGTTGCAGCAACTTTCCGCAAGCGGACATAAACAGAAACGAGAATTGCTCAACCAGCCCTAACTCATAGAAATTAAAATGCAAATCAAAGTTGGCAATATCGAGTATAACTTGCCTGATGAGGCGGGGATGGCTGCGGCTATTTTAAAGTTAATTAACACTGAAGAACAACGAGTTTTAACTATTCGCAAATGTGGAGTCAAAGCCGAGGAGTACATTCTGATTCATCTGGTGAGAATGTATATTCTGCGGTGGGTGCTTCCCGTCATTGAAATAGAACATAGTGGATGCTTGGATGTCAGTCTGATACCAGAGATACAAAACCGTTTTTGGCTTTGTATGTTTGGGCGATCAGTGGATGACCTCCACGATCGAGATAGTGCTTTTTTTTCCGTGTCTGATTCAATTCTGTTAACAGCAATTTATAGTAGTCTGCTCAATTTTCAACCATCCACAGCAGAGGGAAAGGATCTGCTTAAGCGAACGGCCAAATCTCTGTCTCCTTGGCAAGATGAACTGACCGCAGCTAGTCTAACAATGGAGTTGATTGGCCAGGATTTATGCCACAGAGTTGCTTATTTTTTATCCTCACCATCCGTTGGCGATCGGGCGGCTAAACTTGTGCAATCTTATATAGGAGTTTTGCTAGGAAGGTGTGACCTTGATGACTGTCTTGCTGATGGGGCAACAGGATTACAGTCCACAGCAATTAGTCGATCCCTGCATCAAAGTGTGGCCGACCCAGAAGGAAAAATACACCTAAATTCTCAATTGTTGGAATGGTATCTGTCCACAGAAAAAATGATTCGTCAAGAGGCAGATTTTCTGATGATTAATTTGGAGAAATTTGGTGCTAACTATGCAGCCAGCGTCGTCAAAGATACATTTCGACAGTCGCCATTTAATTGGATGCCAGCCATTAATCATCCCCGATAAATTTACCCATGATTACCATCCGCAATCCCATACATATTCAGACCAACGATGAGGTTAAATCATCACTCGATCGCATTCAGGATTTTTTGAGTGCCGACGCAGTTATTCCGTGCCAACCAGGGATAAAAATTGACGATATCTTTCTAGTCGGGCCGCGTCATAACCAAACGATAACCACTGTATTAAAGCAGCTTGGTTGCCCAAAGAAAGAAAACATTTCTGCTGACACAAATATCTTAGCTTGGGGAGTCTGGATGCCTCGGTCATCAAAGCAATTAGATGCTCCTGTAGTTCAGATTTTCCGTTTGGTAGCAGGATTAGGCGATCGCCCAGTTTTGATTTCAGATAATCAACTAGAGCCGGGAGAGCTAATTGTGGTAACAGAAGATTGTCATTCTTTTGTCACCTTACGTCCCTACCAGGGAGAAGATTTACCACCAGACATACAGTGGTTTGCTTGGGTCGGTAATCGGCAAAATTTACTCCAAGAGAAAAGCACACTTTCAGTGACTAAAACCCGGATCGCTGAACCCTTGACATCTTCAGTTAATCCAGGCCCGGTAATAAGTGCATCATCTCCTTGGTTGACGGACTCTAACCCTAATGTTCAATTCAATTTAACTTCCGAAACACCATCCTTTCAACTAACGCCCATGCTGCCTCCAGAAGAATTCGAGGCACTGGCAAAAGCAATGACATTAGCGCCTTGGACTCGAAGAATTGGAGATATTTACAGCCAAGATAGTTTGGATATTGCGGTTTGGAGTCAAACCTTTGGCTGTCCCGAAATTGTTAAAACGCTGATGCAGCGTCTTCAAAAGCCGGAAATGGTAGAACAAATAACTCGCTTGACCGGGGTGTCTGTAACGGCTCAAAGAGAGATATTTTCCTATCGCCTTCGAGAAGGAGAACGAATTCTCAACCATGCGGATGGAACTTGTAACGGGCAATTGATAGTAAGAATTAACTGGTTGCTGCAAGTACCTGGATCGCCCCTCCGTAAGTGGGATTTTCGCTTTTGGCACCCGGATCGTCCAGAGAAACCCCCGATTGTTTACCCTTCTTTGCCGAATCATGCTGTGATTTTTTTGATGGGAAAATATACGCCCCATGATATCACACCCATTCCTAAAAACTCTGGCGTTAGAACCAATATTATTATGACATTTGGACACAGAAAGTAAAAATATCACAATTAATATATGACAAAAGCTATTGAAAATAGTAGTAAATAAGTTAACCCCCCTTGTAATTACAGCAAAGAATCCATGATTTACACTTTATTAGATTTTCTGTTAAACGGATTAAAATCCCAATGGCATAATGTGAATTTTTGGGGGATAGCCATCACAGCTTTAGGCACCTTTTTCACAATCCTGTTTTACTGGCAACAAAATTACAGAGCGCTTTCTTTTGAGGTGATATCTTCTGAACCTCTTCCGAAAAGTAGCCCGGTCAAAAATCAAGACATTAAAGTAGGAGACATTCAAATCATTAATGGTGGCGTATTAATTGTTATTCTGCGTAACTCAGGTAATCAACGGATTAAACCAGAAGACTGCAAGTCACAAGTAGAATGGCCGATTCATTTGAGTGGCTTTGATAAAAGCAATGCTCGCGTGATTTTAGCTTATGCAGAAACCAATGATGGGGAGGAAATAAAAGTTCAAATTACCAAAGATAAAAATCAATGGCTAAATATTGAAATTAATAAAAATAAGTTAGATTTAGAGCCAGGAGATTATGTCATAGTCAGAATTTTAGTGGACTGCCCCGAAAAATATCAAATATATAACTTGAGAGAAACCATTGAAGTAAGTCAGCTTAAGATAGCAGGACTGCCTAAAAAGCTTTCACCCAGTAGCTATACAAGCTGGCTAAAAGTGGTGGTTGAATTAAGCATTTTACTCATGTTGTGCTGGCCACCCTCGGCAACTCAAATTTTAATTGATACAACAAATTTAAATAGCCTGCAACTGTCCGGGCAACGTCTTTACTTATCGGGTACGGGTTGGTGGGGCATCACTTGCAGTTATTTATTATTCTTCTTGCCTATATTAATTATATTAGACTTAAGTAAGAAAGGTTTTTGGGGCTGGTATTTAGTCAAGATGATGATTGGTAAATTCAAAAAACAGATTCAGATTTAATTAAAATGAATATCAAAAAAAGGCAAGATATAATGGAAAATATATTGCACGATAGTCTCATAGAAGCTTTAGAGGCAAAATTAACCGCATTTATGTCGGCAAAGCCATATCCTCACTGTGCAGGAAATCAATTAGTTGGAAAACACATAGACTGTTTTGAGGCAGCGATAAAAACAGTACCTATGCGTCGCCATTTGGCAGACTTTTACTCTCAATACGATGCCGTATTGTCTCCTGAAATAGCCGGGAATAATTCGGTAATTCAAGCGCTAATTGCTGCACCTAAGTGCCAAGATGTCCTTGAAATTGCTTCTATTTTGGCGGGGAGTCGCTGTACCGAGAGTCTGGTAGTAATTCACTATCTGGGCGATCGCGATGAAATTGAAATTCATAATGATGCAAATGACCACGGGGAGAAACTACGTTTGTGCTGGATGCTGGGCGAGAGAAACTTTTCAGGTGGCGAATTTTGCATTCACCCTAACGCCAAAGAAATGCCGATTAAGCGCATTCCTCACCAGCGAGATAGCTGGGTTTTATTCCGAATCGGCAATAACTCCTACCATTCTGTAAGTCAGGTGCATTCTGCCACCAAAACTGAGGGTCGGTGGACTGTTATTTTCACTTGGGGTGCCCGCACAGAATCCCTGAACTTGAATCATTGTGATAACAATAAATTATTGGAGGAATATGTGTAATGAGTCAATATATGTTTGAACTTCAAAATTTATTTCCGGGCAGTGAAACTGAACTGCGTTCCCAATTTGAGTCTGCTCTTCCTTATCCTCATGCTGTGCTGCCCAATGCTATGAATATAGAGTTTGTTCAGCAACTTTTCGATGCACTTAACGCTTTACCTTTTCGATGGCTGCGAGTGAAAGAAGCATTTTATGAACACGAAGTTTGTAACCTTTTAACTGTAGCTTCGATTTTCGGCGGTGTATTTAACGACCTAGTACAAACTTTACAAGAACCTACCTTAGTCACCCGTCTTTGCAATTTTGTGGGTTCTCCCCCAGCTACCCTTGTTAGTTTGACTGGACACCGACTCTACGATGGAGATAAAATTGGCACTCATAGCGATCAAAACCCCTTCGGTGAGACTTTTCGCTTACTTTTATTTCCCGATCCAAAACCTCAATTTTCGGGAGGTGTGCTGTTACTACAGGAACAAATTGAGGGTAAAATGATAACGCGATCGCAAGTTTCATATCTTCCTTTCCAAGTCTACTTATTTCGATTTAGCCCTCACTCTCACCATGCTGTAACCCCGGTACAAGCGCATAACACCGGAGCCAATAGATTAACAATACTAGCTACTTATGGAACTCAGTCTGTGTAAAATAATTTTTGGAGGCATGGTATGAATAGGACAATTCAGACTGATATTCGAGTAAAAAATGTCTGATATATGAAGATAATTTTATTGTTTAATTAATGAATGAACGAACTATTACCGTTCCTTTAGCTTGGTTTCCTCGACTATTAAAAGCTACTCCCGAACAGTTAGAAAATAGGTGATTTTTGGCGGCGGTTCTGGGATTCCTTGGGAAGAAATTGATGAGGATCTTAGTACCGAAGGATTATTACGCGGTTCTCCCGCGCCTCGGAAGAAAACGCGATTATAAGACAAGAAACCCGGTTTCTTTAACAAACCAGGTTCTGCGTTTCTGGACAATTTCCAGGCTGAAAAGACAAGCCAGATCGCCTCCAGAGGAGTTTCTCCCATTTCAGGTTTCCCGGTTCCAGATTTGGCGGCTATCTATTGGTATCAAAAAAGTAAAATTCCTCACGACCAAGCCGTGCAAATAGCTGGTTTAAATCGTCGCGACTTGCTGAAGGCTTTAACCCGCGAAAAAGTAGATATATTTGCGATCGACTTTAATCACCTACAAAGGGAGCTTGAGCGTGAGTAATTCCTGGTATGGTTGCTGCTCAAGGGGGAACTATATCTATAAGTATTTAAGGTAGATGTTGCGCGATCGCCTCTTTTATAGTTCCTCTGGGTCTAAACCGAGCGATCGCAACCTTTGCGCCAGACGTTCAGCCCGTTGTTCGGCCGCTTCGGCTCGTTGTTGGGCGGCCTCTTCGGGTAACAGGACTAAATTACCTTCCGTATCGTAAAACCGCAACCAAATTGCCTCCT